>ONGV01000027.1 GCA_900317445.1 uncultured Eubacteriales bacterium
TTTCACGATTTGCTTTCTTATAACAATCTTTAATTATTGTTGAAATATATGAATATCTTGCGTCTGTAATAATACTTTCGCTATCATCATCTAATTCTTTTTCTAAATTTGCAATTATTGATTCATCCTCAATTTTAGTATTTAGTGATTCAATTATTTTATCATCACGTTCAAATAATTTTACACTATAGAATAACTTTTTGCTTGAATCAATATTTGATGGAAGGAATTCTTGTAATTCATTTAAAACATCACCTATTTGTCTATTATAAATGCTCTTTACTGTATATGAAGAATTAGCAGCACTTTTTACCTTCTTCATAACTTCATCAATTCCTTGATTTTTTAAAGCTGATATTGGAACTACATCACATCCTAATTCCCTTGAAAGGCGCTTATAATCTATTTTATCTCCACGCTTTTCAATTACATCAAGCATATTTACAGCAACTACAACTGGAATTCCAAGTTCTAATAATTGAGTTGTTAAATATAAGTTACGCTCTAAGTTTGAACCATCAATAATATTTAAAATAACATCTACCTTTTCATCTAATAAATATTGACGTGATACAACTTCTTCAAGTGTATATGGAGATAAAGAATAAATTCCTGGTAAATCTGTGATTTTGATTTCCTTATCTTTCTTATATTCTCCTTCTTTCTTTTCTACTGTTACCCCTGGCCAGTTTCCAACAAACTGATTAGAACCAGTTAACACATTAAATAATGTGCTTTTTCCACTGTTTGGATTGCCTGCTAACGCAATATTAATCGCCATATTTATCCTCCTTTTTTGTTAGTCTAAGCTAACTCTTGTATAAAATTTAAAGTCTTTTATTCAACTTCAATCATAGCAGCATCTGCTTTTCTAAGAGATAATTCATATCCTCTTATAGTAACTTCTATAGGATCACCAAGTGGTGCAACTTTCCTTACATATACTTCTACACCTTTAGTAATACCCATATCCATTATTCTTCTTTTAGTAGCACCTTGACCTGTTAACTTTACAACTCTAACAGTATCTCCAACTTTTACTTCTTTTAAATTCATAAAAAAATTCCCCCTTAAATCATAATCTTTTGTGCAAGTTCTTCAGAAATAGCAATTCTTGTATCTTTAATATTAACAATAACATTTTGATTCATTTTATTAACAATACTAACTTTGCTTCCTGGCACAAATCCTAAATTTTCTAGATGATGTTTTGTTTCATTTGCACCACCAATTTTCTTAATGACATTTTCTTCACCAATATTTGCATATATTAATGGCATCATAATGACCTCCTTTGATTATCCTATGCTAATCAAATTAGATTACGCTAACTAAATTAGTCTAAGCTAACCTTCTATTAAAAATTTAAGTTAGTCATTGCTAACTCTAAGTTAAATATACTCCTATTTGCCATATATGTCAATATTCTTTCTAATAATTTATAAAAGATAAATTATAAAAGATAGCTTTAATGTACAATAATTAAACTAAATTTATTTTATTTGCAAAGCATTTATACTATATGATAGAATATTATGAGGAAGTGATAACATGATTTTACAAGAATCTGGAGAGATGTATTTAGAAACTATTTATATTTTATCAAAAACTAATAGCGATGTACGTTCAATAGATATTGCCCGAAAGCTAAATTTTTCTAAACCAAGTGTATCTCGTGCAATTAATTTATTAAAAGAGGATGGCTATATAAACGTTGACAGTAAAGGCTATATTGCTTTAAGTGATAAAGGATATCAAGTAGCTTCTACAATTTATGACCGTCACACCATATTATCTGACTTCTTTAAAAGTATAGGTGTATCTGAAGAAACAGCAACCAAAGATGCATGTCGAATTGAACATGTTATTAGTGATGAAACAATGGATAAAATTAAAGCATTAAAAAAGAAGGATTAAACCTTCTTTTTTTATTTTCTAATAAATTATATTCACTTTCTATTTTTATATAACTAAAAGAAAATTTTTTTAATGTTTTTTATAACTTAAAAATAATCTTAGCTTAAATTTATATTTATTTTTAAAAGTTCTACATATCTCTTTGCTATAGGGCTTAAGTTTACACTTTTATGACATATCCATCCAACCTTTATAACCTCTTCTACCTTTAATGGAATAGACACAATATCATTTCCATTTAAATCAGAGCTTAAAATTCCAGTAGATATTGTGTATCCATTAAGACCTATTAGCAAATTAAAAAGAGTTGCTCTATCACTTACTTGTATACTTTTTTTATGAGTTAGAGTACTTAAAATTTCTTCTGAAAAATGAAAAGAATTATACTCTCCTTGTTCAAAAGATAAATAAGGATAATTTTCTAAATCTTCTAATGTAACATATTTTTTCTTAGCTAAAGGATTTTTATGACTTACAAAAATATAAGGATTAGCTTTAAAAAGTTCTGTAAACTTAAGATTATTTTCTTTAAAAAGCTTATTTAAAACCTTAAAATTAAAATCATTTAAATAAAGAATTCCTACTTCACTTTTTAAATTTTTAACATCTTCTATTATTTCATAGGTTCTTGTTTCCCTTAAAGTAAATTCATATTCTGGTAAATTCTTTTCTTTTAGCAAATCAACAAAGGCATTTACTGCAAAGGCATAATGCTGAGTAGAAACCGAGAAAAGCTTTCTTGAAGGCTTTTTATTTAAATATCTTGTTTCTAAAAGTTCTGCCTGTTCTATGACTTGTCTTGCATAACTTAAAAACTCTACCCCTTCTTGAGATAAATTTATCCCTTTATTAGTTCTTTGAAAAATCTCTATATTAAATTCCTTTTCAATATCTTTTATTGCATTTGAAAGACTAGGTTGAGTTATAAAAAGCTTTTTTGCTGCCTCATTAATTGAGCCTTGATTTGCAACTTCTATTATATATCTTAGCTGTTGTAAAGTCATTTTTTCTATTATTCTCCTAACTTATTATCCTAAAGCTACATCTAATATCATCATAATAACAAACCCAATACTAACTCCTATTGTTCCAATATTAGAATGTTCCCCTGCTTGTGATTCTGGAATTAACTCCTCTACCACTACATAAATCATAGCACCTGCTGCAAAAGATAACAAATAAGGTAATACCTCAATTATCGAATTAGTAAGTAATATAGTAATAACTGCTCCTATTGGCTCTACTATTCCAGATAATACTCCATATATAAAAGCCTTTATTTTTGATACCCCTTCTCCTTTTAATGGCATTGATATAATAGCTCCTTCTGGGAAATTTTGAATGGCTATTCCAAGAGCTAAAGTAAAAGCTCCTGCCATTGTAATTTTAGAATTTCCAATTAAAGCCCCTGCAAAGGTAACACCAACTGCCATTCCTTCTGGTATATTATGAAGCGTTACTGCAAATACAAGCATTGTTGTTTTCTTTAATTTAGTTTTTATTCCTTCTGGCTTATCACTTTCTAAATGTAAATGAGGAATTAAACTATCTAAAACAAGCAAAAATAAAATTCCTAATAAAAAGCCTACAGAAGCCGGCATCCAAGCTATTTTCTCTTGTTCTTCAGACATTTCAATAGCTGGTATAAGTAATGACCAAATTGATGCTGCTATCATTACACCAGATGCAAAACCTAAAAGCATCTTTTCAAGGCTTTTATTCATTTTATTCTTCATTAAAAACACCATAGAAGCCCCTAAAGCTGTTCCTAAAAAAGGTATCATTAATCCTATAAATACTTTCATTTTTCCCCACCCTTTTATACTTATTTTTCATTATGATTTAACTAAATCTGCCTTCCTTCATTTTATATAAAATATCTGTAATGTTCATAGTTGATTTTCTATGAGATACTAAAACTACTGTTTTATCTTTACATTCTTCTTTTAATGATTTTAAAATAATTCCTTCATTTAAACTGTCTAAATTACTTGTAGGTTCATCTAATAATATTAAAGGTCCATTATGAAGAAAGGCTCTAGCTATTCCTATTCTTTGTTTTTCTCCACCTGAGAGGCTATCTCCAAGTTCCCCTACATTTGTTTCATAACCCTTTGGAAGCTTTTCTATAAATTCATGTAAAGATGCCTTTTTAGAAGCCTCTATAATTTCTTCCATAGTAGCATTTTCTTTTGCTATTTTTATATTATTTTTAATTGTATCATTAAATAAATATGTACTTTGTGTTACATAGCTTTCCATATCTCTTAAGGAACTTGTGTTTATATTTTTTATATTTTCATTTGAAATTTTTATTTCTCCACCATTAACATCCCAAAATCTCATAAGAAGCTTTAATAATGTAGATTTTCCTGAGCCACTTTTTCCTTGTATTCCTACTATTTTGTTTTTAGGAATATCTAAAGAAACATCTTTTAATATTTGTTCTTTATCATAAGAAAAATTAACATTTTCACAATTTAAACCTTCAAAAGATACATCTTTTTTATTTATTATTTCGTAAACCACAGGTTCTTCTTCTAAAATATCTAAAACTCTATTTCCACTAGCTAATGTATGGAATAAGTTATTAGCTAAGTTACTTAAAGCTGTAACTGGTCCAAAGGAGCTCATCATTGAAATTGTGGAAATTAATACCCCTTCAAAATTTATAATATCTTTAGAATTTAAATATATTGATACAAAAAGCATTACTAATGAGAAAATTAAAATAGTTGCATCTGTAATTGCTTTTATATTTCCTTCATAATCTTTTAATTTCTTTTGCTTTTCATCTAATTTTTCTGTTAAATTATTTATATCTTCTGAGCGTTTCTTTGTAGCATTATATTGAATACTTTCTCTAATTCCTCTAAGACTATCTAAAAAGAAGCTATTCATTTCTCCAAAGTTATCACGATAATCCTTTCCAACATATTCACCTTTTTTATATGAAACTATAGGAATAATAACTCCTACTGTTATATACCCTAAAAGAGCTATAAGTCCTAAAACTAAACTATATCTTCCAATGAAAATTACCATTATTAATGAGGTTAAAAAAGCTATTATTATTGGAGATATTGTATGTGCATAAAAAACTTCTAACAGTTCAATGTCACTTGTAATTATTGAAATAAGATTTCCTTTATCCTTTCCTTCGAGCTTAGCTGGTGCTAATTTTCTTAAAGAAGTAAATACCTTATTTCTAATAAGTGCAAGTATTTTAAATGCTATATAGTGATTACTTGCTTGTTCTAAATATCTTAAAACACCTCTTAATACTGCAAAAATTGCAATTGTTAAAAAAATTGTTTTTAAAGATAAGGAGGTATTTATCCCCAAAATATTAATTACTCCCATTCCTCCTAATATGGTTATAAATATAGAACATAAAAATCCTATAACCCCCATAAAAATTGCTAAAATCATTATATGTAAAAGTGGTTTAACAAGTCCTATAAGTTTTCCCATAACCTTAATTCCACTTCTATGCATAGTTTTCCACCATCCTATCTATAGAGTAATTTTCAAGTTTCATCTGGCTATTATAAAGTTTAGCATAAAACTTATTATTCTTTATAAGCTCATCATGATTACCACTTTCTACTATTTTTCCTTCTTTTAATACATAAATATTATCAGAAGGCACTACATTTGCTAATCTATGAGAAATTAATATTACTGTTTTTTCCTTTGCAAGGTCATGAATCACCCTCATTATGTCATTTTCACTTTCCATATCTATGTTTGAGGTTGCTTCATCAAAAATATATACTGGTGTGTTATGAAGTAACGCTCTTGCTAAAGCTAGTCTTTGACATTGTCCTCCTGAAAAGTTTGAAGCCTTTTCTAAAAGCTTTGTTTTTAAACCTTCTTCATTTTGAAGAAAATTATATAAATTAACCTTTTTAAGGACTTCATTCATTTCTTCTTCTGTAGCATTATTTTTAGCCATTTTAAGATTTTCTTCTACAGTTCCCTTAAATAAATAGCTATTATGATTTACAAGGGTTATATTTTTCATTATACTCTCTTCTGATATATTAGAAAGTTCTTTATTATTAATTTTTATACTTCCTTCATAATTTTTATTGTTTTTAGTAATAATAGAGGCTATTGTACTTTTTCCACAACCACTTTCCCCTACTATTGATATAAAGTTTCCAGAATTTATATTCATTGAAACTCCCTTTAAAATTTCTCTTTCTTTTTCATAAGAGAATTTAACATCTTTAAAGGCTATATTTATATTTTCTTCTTTAATCTCTTCATTTTTACAGTTATCTTCTTCTAAATCTAATATTTTAAAGATTTTATCACTTGCTGCCATTCCATTCATAGCTATATGGAAAAATGAACCTAAAAGTCTTAAAGGTATAAAA
>ONGV01000270.1 GCA_900317445.1 uncultured Eubacteriales bacterium
TAAGTTAGAAACATTAAGCAAGATTTTCCCTATAAAACATAGTCCAAGCCATAATGCTTTAGATGATGTAAAGGCAACAGCTTATCTCCTTGTATATGCAATAAATGAAAAAATAAGAAAAACTTCCTTTGAAAGAATAGGACTTATGGGTAAATATATAAAAGCTTTTAGAGAAGTTTCAATAAATATAAATAAGCTAATAAGAGAAAGCTATAATAAAAGACCATATGAAATTATAGATTATATACTAAATAACTTTAATTTTGAAAATAAATATGGTGATAAAAAAGAAGAAAAATTTAATAGAATAAGTGAATTTAAAGAGTTTTTAAAAATATTTGATGATAAAGAAAAAAGTAGTAGAGATTCTTTAATAGATGTTGTAAGTTTAACCTCCTTATCAAATGGAGAAATAGAAGAATTAATGATTGAAAGAACAGGAAAAGAAAGAATACCAATAATAACAGTTCATCAATCAAAGGGCTTAGAATTTGACTATGTATTTTTAGCAGGTCTTGAAGAAAAGATTTTTCCATCCTCCCAAGCTATAAATAAAAAAGATTTAACAGAAGAAAAAAGGCTTTTTTATGTGGCTATAACAAGAGCAAAAAAGAAATTATATTTAACAAATAGCAAAGTAAATAAATGGGGAAGACTTACTGATACAAGTAGATTTATTAAGGATATTAACTTTAAATATTTAATATAATAAAATACAAACATTTTTTAGGAGGAGTAAAAATAAAGACTTTTTTCTTGGGAATAAAGGAAATAAATAAATCTTATAGAAAAATATTTCTTAATAAGAACATATTGTTAAGATTAACAGAAAGCACAATGATATTTTTATCAGAGGGTTCTTGCTTTTTAGGAATATACATTTTATTTGGAAGGTATTTTAATATATCTTCCTTTTTTAAAGCTATAATACTTGGAATTATATATATGATTTTTCATTACTTAATTGGATATATTATTCTTCTTTCATCAAGAATGCATGAATTTATGAATAAAAGTGTAGAAGATAGTATAGAAGGATATTTTTTATTAAGCTATTTTATTATAAGTGTATATTCTTTTTTCTTAATAATTTTTCCAAAAGTTATAAAAATATTTTTTATACCAGGTGTTTTAGGATTTATAATATGCTATATACTTAATTTAAAAATATTATTTAAAATTATGAGAAATCCAAAAAATATTAAGTTTACTAAAGCTGATTCATCAAATTTATCTAAATTAACAATAGCAGCTTTAGTTATAGTAAGTATGATTATAATAAATTTATATTTAGGAGTGTGTCTTATAAAAGCATATGATGTAAATGCTTTTTCAAACAATCCAAGCAATTTTGATTTATTATATTTTACCATAACTACATTTACAACTATTGGTTTTGGAGATATTGTTCCAATAAACTTTTATGCTAAGCTTATGACAATTTTAATTGCTTTTAGTAGTGTAGTTGTAATTACAATATTTCTTGGGAGTATATTCTCATATAAAAAGGAGGATTTATGATTATAGATTTATCTTATAAAATTCATGAAGGTATGCCAAAGTATCCAGGAGATTGCGATATTTCTTTATTAGAAGATAAAAATTATGAAAAAGATGGATACACTTCATATATAATAAAATCAGGAATGCATTTAGGAACTCATATAGATGCTCCTATGCATTTAACTAATGATAAAAGATTCATAAGTGAATTTTCTTTAGATAATTTTTATGGAAGAGGAGTAATTTTAGATTGTAGAGGAGAGAGTTTAGTAAAACCTAAGAAAGGATATGAAGAACTACTATACAATAAAGAGGTTGTAATAATATATACTCGCTTTGAAAATAAGTATGGAGAAAAGGAGTATTATGAAAATCATCCAATAATAAGTCTTGAACTTATAAAGTTATTTATAGAAAAAGGCATAAAAATGATAGGATTTGACATGCCTTCTCCTGATAGATTCCCATTTGAAAGTCATAAAATGCTTCTAAAAAATGAAATTTTTATATTGGAAAACTTATGTAACATAAATAAACTTTTAAATGTTAAAGAATTTAACATAGTAGCTTTTCCACTAAAGATAGAAGCAGAAGGGAGTTTAGTAAGAGCAGTTGCTATTTTGCCATAAAAA
>ONGV01000032.1 GCA_900317445.1 uncultured Eubacteriales bacterium
AAAAGTACAAGATTTCTTATAAGCTTTAAATAGTTTCCTGTAAATACAGGCATATAATAATCATCTATTGATTGCATAAAGTCAAAAATGTTTGATGGAATTATTAAAGCTGATGGAGTATTGTCAATTAATATAATTATAGAGCCTTCTATTAATTGAGCAGCTGCAACATCTGGTCTTTCTGTGTATCTTACTTTAGGAAAGGGATTTATATTTGATTTTGAGCTTATAACTTCTATTAAGCTTTGGTCTCCTAAAGTAAGAGATTTTATTTTTAAATCTTCAATGCGTTTTTCTATTTTCTTTAAGGAATCTTTTTTTACTTTTTTATCTAGATATCCTAAAACTAAATCTGTTTTTGATATTGAGCCTATAGTATACATTTTAAAAGTTAAGTTAGGGTCTTTTACTCTTCTTCTTATTAGGGCAGTATTTGACACAAGAGTTTCTACAAAACCATCATGAGAACCTCTTAGTACTTTTTCCTTTGAAGGTTCTTCTACTCCCCTTGAAGGATAGGTTCTAAAATCTAAAATTACAGCTTCTTTGAAATTTAGTCCAATTAAAGCTGTTTCACCAGATAAAATAAATTTTATTATGTTGTTAATATCACTTTCTGTAGAAGCCTCTATTGAGCTTAAGGCTTTTTCTATTAAATCATTAGCAGAGTGTATGGTATCAAAATCATCTTGTTTTAAATTATACATATCACGACGAACATATTCTAAGTTAGTATCTTTTATAAAACCATCTAGGTAAAACATATAGAATTTATTTTTATGTACATCAATAACACGTTCTATAACATCAAAACTTTTTCCTATGTTAAGTTCTTTTCTTATGATTGCTAGGTTTTTATTTATATCATTTGTTAAATTCATATATACCATCCTTTTAAAAGAAAATCAGTTACCATTTTATATTATTAACAGTTAAAGAAAAAAATATTAAAATAAATTTATAAATTTTTCATAAAAATTTAAAGATTCAAGTTTATGGAGGTGTATATTATGATTAATAGAGAATTATATGTAAAAAAAATTAGACCTTTTATTGATAAAAATATAGTGAAAGTATTAACTGGAATACGTAGATGTGGAAAATCTACTTTATTAGAGCTTGTGAAAAAGGAATTAATAATAAGAGGAGTTTCTTTAAATCAAATAATTTCAATTAATTTTGAATCTGGAAGATATAGTAGTATAACTGATGAAGAGACATTATATTCTTATGTGAAAAATCAAATAGGAGAAGAAGATAAAAAAGTTTATTTATTTTTTGACGAAATTCAAGAAGTAGAAGGATGGGAAAAAGCTATAAATTCCTTTATGGTTGATTTTAATGTAGATATTTATATAAAAAGTTTATCCTTTTTCATTTAAGGAGATTATAGAAATTTATAAGAGTAAAAATATTGAAATAAGCAAAGAATCAGCATTTAGAAATTATTTGATTTTTGGAGGAATGCCATTTATATTTAATTTTGATTTAAATTTAGATAAAGAAGCATGTTTTCAATATTTAAATGATATTTATGATTCTATTATTCTAAAGGATATTGTTCAAAGAAATAAAATAAGAGATTTAGAATTATTAAAAAGAGTTATTTTTTATGTTATGGCTAATATAGGAAATACATTTTCAGCTCAAAATATAACAAAATTTTTAAAAAATGAAAAAAGAAGTGCTTCACAGGAAACTATATATAACTATATTAATTATTTTAAAACAGCTTGTTTAATTCATTTGGTTCAACGTGAAGATGTAGTAGGAAAAAAAGTATTAAATTTTCAAGAAAAAATGTATCTTACAGACCATGGAATAAGAGAGGCTATTTATGGAAATAATCAAAGAGATATTAATCAAATACTTGAAAACATTGTATATATGGAACTCTTAAGGAGAGATTATAAAATTAATGTTGGAAAAATTGGTACAAAAGAAGTAAATTTTGTTGCTAAGAAAGGTAGTGAAAAAATTTATGTTCAGGTTTCTTATTTATTAGCATCACAAGAAACAATAGAAAGAGAATTTTCTGTATTAGAGAAAATTCCAGATAATTACCCTAAGTATGTTGTAACAATGGATGAATTTAATATGAGTAGAAATGGTATTAAGCATATGAATATAAGAGATTTTCTTCTTAAGGATGAATATAATTAATAATTTTATATTATTAAAAATGTAACACATCACATTTATTCTAATTAAAAAATGTGATGCGGTTACATTTATTCCAATGAAAAATAGTTAACATAACAATATTTATATTTTGAACAATGGAATTTTACAAGTAAAAATAAAATTCTATAAGCTTTTAATAAATTTATTAAATGCTGCTATTCCTTGTTCATCTCTTTTAAATACTCCAGAATGAGATAATACTGTAGAAAATTTTATTCCTACTTCATGCTTTAATATTTCATAAACATTTTCTTTTGTTATATTATTATTGTATTTTGAAATAAGGAATTTATACCAATCTGCATGTATAGCCACTTTTTCATCTTTTGAAATATCAGAAATACCTTCTAAAAGATATTTAGATAAAATTTCTAATTCATTTTTTAATCTTGCAGGAAGAACAGCTAGTCCCATAACTTCAATAAGACCTATATTTTCTTTTTTAATATGATGAACTTCAGCATGTGGATGAAATATTCCAAGAGGATGTTCTTTGCTTGTTCTATTATTTCTTAAAACTAAATCTAACTCATATTTTCCACCTCTAAATCTTGCAATAGGAGTTATGGTATTATGAGGCTCATTATTGGTATAACTAAGAATATCTACAGTTTCATCAGAGTAGTTTCTCCATTTTCCTAAAATATAATCAGCTAAATTTATAAGTTCTTCTTTACTTTTTCCACTTATTCTAATAGTAGACATTGGCCATTTTACACGTCCAATATTTATATTTTCATAACCTTTTATTTTAAAACTTTCTTCTATAGGAGCTTTTTCCATAGGGAAGATATAGTGTCCTCCTTGATAGTGGTCATGAGAAAGAATAGACCCTCCAACAATAGGTAAATCAGCATTTGAACCTACAAAGTAATGAGGAAGAATTTCTATGAATCCAAGAAGATTTTCAAAGGTTTTTCTATGTATTTTCATAGGGATATGCTCACTGTTAAATACTATACAATGCTCATTATAATAAGTATAAGGAGAATATTGTAAAAACCAATTTTCACCACTAAAACTCATAGGAATAACTCTGTGAGTTTGTCTTGCAGGGTGATTCATATTTCCAGCAAAGCCTTCATTTTCTTTACATAATAAACACTTTGGATAAGAAGTTGATTTTACCATTTTAGCCTTTGCAATTTCTTTAGGGTCCTTTTCTGGTTTTGATAGATTAATTGTTAAGTCTAAATCTCCATATTCAGTTGAAGTTTTCCAAATAATATTTTTATCAATTCTAGCTTTTCTAATATAATTAGAAGCAACACTTAAATCATAAAAATAATCTGTAGCCTTTAAAGGACTTTCTTTATATAAAGAACTAAATTTACCTCTTACCTCAGAAGGTCTTGGCATAACACAATTCATAACCTTTGTATCAAATAAATCCTTTTCAGTAACAGTATTTTCAATAAGCCCCTTAGAAACAGCAAAATCTAAAATACTTTCTAATATTTCAGTAGGATTATCTAAAGTTTCATGAATTTCCTCATGAAAAAAATCACAAAGTCCTAAAACATCAATAATCATATTAGCAGAATATATCTTATCATCCTCTACAATAAGTCCCTTTTGAAGAGCAAAATTAAGAAGTCTATTTATTTCCCTATTAATATTAATCATAAAAAATCCTCTCCTTATTTATACTTACATAAAAAATATTATTTTAATTTTCAAAAGACAATTCGTATAATTTTTACTTATATACAATAAAATTCCATAAAATAAGCAACAAAAAAATATCTATCTTATTTTATTATAGAAAAATTAAACAGCATATAATCTGTTAAATTATTAGTTATATAGAAGTTGTTTTTCTATTTTGTGTAGTAGCGCACTTGGAGCTTGTCGACGGAGCAACGGAACAAAGATAGGAAAACAACTTCTATGCTTAACTAAAATTTATTTTGCATAACCATTTGGATGATTCTTATGCCAGTTCCAAGCTGTTGAGATTATTGTCTCTACATCAGCATATTTTGGTTTCCAGCCAAGTTCATCCATAGCTTTTTTAGAAGAAGCTATTAAAACAGCAGGGTCTCCAGCTCTTCTTTCTGCAACTTCAGCAGGAATTGGATGTCCAGTAACCTTTCTTGCAATTTCAACCATTTCCTTTACAGTAAAGCCTGTACCATTTCCTAAATTATAAATAGCACTATCTCCGCCATTCATAAGTCTTTTTAAAGCTAAAGAGTGAGCAGAGGCTAAATCTGAAACATGGATATAATCTCTAACACAAGTTCCATCCTTTGTATCATAATCATCTCCAAACATCATTATTTTTTCTCTATTACCTAAAGCTACATCTAATATAATAGGAATTAAATGAGTTTCAGGAGAGTGGTCTTCTCCAATTTTTCCACTTATATGAGCACCAGCTGCATTAAAATATCTTAAAGTTGTATATTTTATTCCATAAGCATGGTCACACCATCTAAGAATTTTTTCAACTAAAAGCTTTGATTCTCCATAAGCATTAGTAGGAACAGTTTTACTATTTTCGGTTATTGGAACAATTTCTGGTTCGCCATAAGTTGCAGCAGTAGAAGAAAATACAATATATTTTACATTATAATCTCTCATTGCTTCTAAAAGGCTTATTGTTCCATAAACATTATTATTAAAGTATTTTAAAGGTTCAGTCATACTTTCTCCTACAAGAGAAAAGGCTGCAAAATCAATAACTGCATCAATTTTATTTTCTGTAAATACCTTATCTAATATTTTTCTATCTCTTAAATCTCCTATATAAAGCTTTCCACCAAGTAAAGCTTCTTTATGTCCCTTTACTAGGCTGTCTAACACAACTACCTCATGATTGTTTTCTAATAATTCAGCTACCATGTGGCTTCCTATATAACCTGCACCACCACAAACTAAAATTGTTGACATATTATTTCCTCCTAATTTTGTAAATTTACATATTAATTATACATTATTAAAACTGTTATTTATATACTTATTTTTTGTTTAAACTATTTACTAATTTAAGTAAATAGATGTGTAGTAAATAGTGTTGTTTATATCTTATACACTAATAGTAATTGATTTCAGTAAAAAAGTAAATAGTTTTTAGTAAAAAATATTAAAAATTTTACTAAAATAACTCTTGATTTTTTACTGAGAAAACATTATCATAAAGATAGTTAAAGTATATTATATTAAAAAGATAAATGCAGATAAAGAAGTAATGAATTTTGTTTAAATGATATGTTTAAAATTAAGGAGGAAAATAATGGAAAGAGAATTAAAAGTAAATAAGCTTTTACATGGAGGAGATTACAATCCAGACCAGTGGCTTAAATATCCTGAAGTATTAAAAGAAGATGTAAGACTTATGAAGCTTGCTCATTGCAATACAGTATCAATAAATATTTTTGGCTGGAGTGCAATAGAGCCTGAAGAAGGAGTTTATACATTTGAATGGCTTGATAAAATTATGGATGATATGGCTAAAAATAATATAAATGTTATATTATCCACTCCAAGTGGTGCAAGACCAGCTTGGATATCTCAAAAATATCCTGAAGTATTAAGAGTTAATAAAGATAGAACTAAAAATCTTCATGGACAAAGACATAATCATTGTTTTACATCCCCAGTTTATAGAAAGAAAACTTATGAAATAAATAAAATCCTTGCAGAAAGATATAAAAATCATCCTGCATTAATACTTTGGCATGTATCAAATGAATATGGAGGAGAATGTCATTGTGAAAAATGCCAAGAAGCTTTTAGAAATTTCCTTAGAAAGAAATATGATAATGATATAGAAAAACTTAATGATGCATGGTGGACAGGTTTTTGGAGTCATAGATTTAACGATTTTTCTCAAATAGAAAGTCCTTCAGATAAGGGAGAAATGTTTGTACATGGTCATAACTTAGATTGGAATAGATTTGTAACATATCAAACAATAGATTTTTATAAAAATGAAATAGCTCCTCTTAGAGAAATAACTCCTGATATTCCAACTACAGCTAATTTTATGGGAAATTATCCTCATATGGGTCTTTTCACAGGATTAGATTATTGGAAGTTTGCAAAGGAAGTGGATATAGTATCTTGGGACAACTATCCAGCATGGCATAATAACTTTGAAAAAACTTATGATTTAGCTTCTAATGTAAGTTTTGTACATGATATTTATAGAAGTCTTAAAGGCGGAAAGCCATTTTTAATAATGGAAAGTACTCCAAGCCTTGTAAATTGGCATAAAGTTAATAAGTTAAAACGTCCAGGTATGCATTTCTTATCATCAATGCAAGCTTTAGCCCATGGTGCAGATTCTGTTTTATACTTCCAATGGAGAAAAGGAAGAGGAGCTTCTGAAAAATTCCATGGTGCAGTAGTAGATCATTGTGGACATGAAAATGCAAGAGTATTTAAAGATGTAACTTCAGTAGGAGAGACTTTAGAAAAGCTTACAGAAATTCAAGGCTCAGTTAAAAATTCAGAGGTGGCAATTATTTATGATGTAGAAAATAAATGGGCCATTGATGATTTACAAGGTTTAAAAATGGAGAAAAAAGGCTATGAAGAAATTTGCCAAGAAAATTATAGAGCTTTTTGGAAAATGGGAATTTCAACAGATGTTATAAATATGGATTGTGATTTTTCAAAATATAAGCTTATAGTAGCTCCAATGCTTTACATGGTAAGAGAGGGTATAGGAGAAAGACTTAATGAATTTGTTAAAAATGGTGGAACTTTAGTTACAACTTTCTGGAGTGGAATAGTAGATGAAAATGACTTATGTTTCTTAGGAGGCTTCCCAGGACCTTTAAGAGAAGTTACAGGAATATGGTCTGAAGAAATAGATTCGTTATATGATAATGAAAGAAATCATATGGCTTTAGATAATATTTCAGAAATGAAGGATGAATATGAAATTATAGATTACTGCGATTTAATACATCTAGAAACAGCAGAAGTTTTAGCTAAATATAAAAATGATTTTTATAAAGGTATGCCAGCTCTTACTGTAAACAAATATGGAAATGGAAAGTGCTATTATATAGCAGGAAAAGCAAAAGATGATTTTTATTTAGATTTTTATAAAAAGTTAAGTAAAGAATTAAATATTAAAAAGGTTCTTGAAACAGACCTTCCAACTGGAGTTACAGCACAAATACGTGAAAATGAAAAAGAAAAATTTATCTTTTTAATGAACTTTAATGAAGAAAGTAAGGTAGTAGATTTGGAAAATAAAGAATATATAAATATGCTTACAAAAGATAAAGTATCAGGTAAAGTGGAACTTGACAAGTATGGAGTTATTATTCTAAAAGAAAGTATTTAGAAAAAAAGTCAGCAGGATTTATTTTATAAGTTTCCTGCTGTGTTTTAATATTTAGAAGATAAATGGAGGAATATATGAAAAGGTTTTTAGGGAATTTTAATGGTGATGAAATTTTTGAATATAAAATAGAAAATAAAAATGGTTTAGCTGTTACAGTCTTAAATTTAGGTGGAGTAATAACAGGAATATATACTCCTGACAAAGATGGAAAGATAGAGAATATAGTTTTAGCCTATAAAGATTTAGAAAGTTATTTTGAAAGTCCATCTTATTACGGTGGAATAATAGGCAGGACATCAGGAAGAATACATAAAGGAGAAATAACTATAGGAGGGAAAAAATATTCCCTAAATAAAAATTATGGTGTTAATTCTGGACATGGTGGAAATATTGGTTTTAATAAAAGAATATGGAAAGTTAAAGAATCAAAAAACAGCCTAGAACTAACTTTAAAATCTTTAGATTTAGAGGAAGGATATCCAGGAGAAGTGGATGTAAAGGTAGTATATAAATTAAATGATGATAATGAACTTTTATTTAAAATTACAGGAAAAGGAACAGAAGACACTTTGTTAAATATTACAAATCACAGTTATTTTAATTTAAGTGGAGATTATAAAAGAGATATATTAAATGAAGAATTAAAAATAACCTCAAATGAAATATTAAAAATAGATGAAAATGGCACATCAACAGGGGAAACATATAATGTTTTAAATACTCCTTTTGATTTTAATGATTTTCATAAAATTGGAGAAAGAATTAATAATAAAGATAAGCAATTAGAACTTGGATGTGGATATGACCATACATTTATGTTTAATGAAGAAAATAATATTGTTTTAAAAGATAAAGAAAGTGGAAGAGTCATGGAAATAGAAACAAACCAAGAATCTGTTGTAGTATACTCTATGAACTTCCCAGATACATTAATGCTAAAGGGAAACATAAAACCAAAGAAAAGAATAGGAATATGCTTTGAAACCCAAGCCCCACCAATAGGATACAATGAAGTTTTTAAAGAAAAATCTCTTTTATCAAAAGGTGAAACCTATTCAAAATACACAAAATATAAATTTAGAAATTCATAAAAGAGTATGTCAATAGTTTTGTGTAAACTAAATAAATAATATTTTATTTGAAGTAAGGTTGAAATGTTAAAGTAAAAAATAATTCACTATTTTTTAATTTGTATTTTAAAATATTAATACTGCTTATTAAAATCTTAGGTTCCTTATTTTATGAAGGTCTGACTTGGAGCCTGTCGACGGAACGACTGAATAACATAAGGAACCTAAGATTTTTGAACCAAGCTAAATTTTAAATATTCATGCAACTTTTTCTTATTTTTAGTTCTGTAGGGATAAATACTTTTTTTACATATTCTCTATTTCCATGGATTCTTTCAAGAACAAGGTCAACAGCTGCATCTCCTATATATTCTGTAGGAACTTTTATAGTGGTAAGGGAAGGAAACATATATTTAGCTGAAGGGTAATCATCAAAGCCAACTATGCTAACATCTTCAGGTATTTTTAATCCTTTTTCTGCCACTGCTTTATAAGCACCTACTGCCATAGCATCATTTCCAGCAAAAAAAGCAGTTGGAATATCCTCTTCGTTAAGTGCTTTTAACATAAGTTCGTAGCCCATTTTATAAGGAAATCTATTGTTATTATCATATTTTTCAATGCTATATAAATAATTTTTATTATATATATTTTTTTCAGTCATAAATTCTTTATAAGCTTCATCTCTTTCATCAATATAAACATTAGTATTTTTAATAAGGTCTATATCATTTCCACCAAGAAACCCTATTTTTCTATGTCCTAAATTATAAAGATAATCAAATAATTCTTTTAAAGACTTTTTTAAATCAATTCCAACAGAATCATATTTATTATCATCAGGAAAGAAGTTAACAAATACTAAATTATCATTAACTGAAAGTCTTTTTATCATATTAGAGTCAAATCTTCCAATAGCTAAAATACCAGCAAAATTTTTAAGTTCTCCCTCGCTAGTTTCATCATCAATTTTTTTTATTACACAATTGTTATCATTACATTTTTTTTCAATAGACAATCTTATAGATAAAAAGTAAGGGTCTGCTAATTCTTCATCACTATTGTACCAAGAAATTAGTCCTATTTCATTTTCCTTTAATGATTTTTCTCTTTTGTTTTTTGGTGATTTATATTGAAGTTCTTCTGCAATTTTTAATATTTTTTCTCTAGTACTATCAGAAACGTTTAATGTATCATCAAAATTTAACACTCTTGAAACAGTACCTATAGAAACTTTTGCTTTTGCAGCTATTTCTTTTATTGTAGCCAAAGTTATTCCTCCTATAATTAGTTTTATTTACATAAATTAAGTTTAACTCTTAGTTAAAATCAAGTCAAATTTTTAGTAAAAATAAATTTTAATTTATAAATGAAAGTCTGTAAAGTTAAACATATTTGGAGTTCATTTAATATATTAGAAGTTAAAAAGAAAAGATGACATTAGCTATAAAAAATAAAGTAAAAGTTTTAGTAAAATTTTTAGTAAAAAGTATTGACTAAAATTTCACCGATTGATATAATGAAACCGTGATAACGATAACAAAACTTAAAGAAAAATTTTACTAAGAGTATATGAAGAAGAGGAATTTTTATATTAAGTACAGGAGGTAAATATGAATAATTTAGAATTTATAAAGGAAAAATTTAAAGAGTATTTTAATAAAGAAGGAGATAGAGTGTTCTTTTCTCCAGGAAGAGTAAATTTAATAGGAGAACATACAGATTATAATGGAGGTAACTAACAGTTACAAATAAATTATAAAAAGTTATAAAGTATTGACTTTTATAATTTAAAAAAATGTTGACAGCCTCCCATATTCGTAAAGAGTATGGAGTGATGTATTATTTATACATCCAAAATCCATTGAATTGCTGGAAACTCGTAA
>ONGV01000335.1 GCA_900317445.1 uncultured Eubacteriales bacterium
AAAATATCCAGTAGATTCAATAGTTTTAGGAAAGGTTGTTAGAATTAATGACTTTGGTGCTTTTGTTGAATTAGAACCTGGAGTAGATGGATTAGTTCATATTTCAAAGATAAGCCATGAAAGAATTGAAAACCCAGCACAAGTTTTAGAAGTTGGTCAAGAAATAAAAGCTAAAATTCTTTCTGTAGATGCTGAAAAGAAGAGAATAAGCTTAAGTATGAAAGATATCTAAAAATGTATGTTAGAAAAACTCCTGAAGAATTTTAGGGGTTTTTCTTATATGATTGGAGAGCTATGGTTAGTATTGAAAAGTTAAATGGGAAAAATATTCATCACTTTAAAATATTATCAAAAGAAGCAAAGGATATTATGGGATATAGATTAGATTTTTTTATCTCCTATAATGAAAAAAGTTTTTTAGGTAAATATGTTACAAGAAAACTTATGAACTTAATAAAATATAATGATAAATACATTGGATATGTATGGATTCAATATTCATCAAATAAGGTAATATATATACAAGATATATATATAAAACATGAGTATATTAATTATATAAGAGATGGTTTTCCTTTGCTGTTAAAAGGAAATAATTTTGTATATGAAGCAATAGAAAATTCATATTCAAAAGAATTAGTAAATCTTTTAGGAATGACTAAGGTAAGAGAAACTCTCCTTTTAAATTTAGATACAAGATATCCAAGAAAAAAAATAAATTACAAACTTAACTATAGAAAATTTAAAATAAATGAAGATGAAAAGCTTAGATGTAAAATACAAAATGGAGTTTTTAGAAATAATGTAAGAGTTCCAATAACTCCAAATGATATAAGATATGATGAAAAACAAAAGTATTATTTAAAGGATTTATGTATTTTTGCATTGCAAAGTAATAATCCTATTGGATATGGACAGATAATATTTAATAGAGGTGTTTATTCTGTAGTAAACTTTGGAATTGTTCATGAAGCAAGAGGAAAAGGCTATGGAGAAGAGTTTTTAAATAAACTTATAGATTTAGCAAAAGAAAATAATATAAAAGAAGTTAATATAAGAGTAGATTCTTCAAATAAAATTGCGAGAAATTTATATGAAAAAGTAGGCTTTGATGAAGAAAATATTTTTTCTACATGGATATATAACTCTAGTGAAAATCATATACAAAAATAACAAAAGATACACAAATATTAATGACATTATCTAAAAAATTTTAAATTTATTGAAAAAGTAAATTTTGTAATGTAAGATAAATTTATATAGATATATATGATATTTTGTGTAGAGGAGTTATTAAATTATGAAAGAAATTTTATTTTTAGAACCAGTATTTAAAGAGGTTATTTGGGGTGGTAATAAGCTTGCTACTGATTATGGATATGAAATTCCAAGTGACACAACAGGAGAATGTTGGGCTGTAAGTGCGCATAAATCTGGAGATTGTACATTTAAAAATGGAGAATTTAAAGGAAAAACTTTAAGTTGGTTATGGGATAATCATAGAGAATTTTTCGGAAATGCTAAAGGAGATGTTTTTCCTTTATTAATAAAAATAATAGATGCAAAAAAAGATTTAAGTATACAAGTTCATCCAGATGATGAATATGCAAAGGTTAATGAAAATGGAGCCCTTGGAAAAACTGAATGTTGGTACATTTTAGATTGTGAAGAAGGTGCTACAATAATTGTAGGTCATAATGCAAAATCAAAGGAAGAATTAAAAGAAATGATAGAAGAAAAAAGATGGAAGGATTTAATAAGAGAGCTTCCTATTAAAAAGGGAGACTTTTTCCAAATTACTCCAGGAACAGTGCATGCAATAAAGGGCGGTACAGTAATTTTAGAAACTCAACAAAACAGTGATATTACATATCGTCTTTATGACTATGACCGTCTTTCAAATGGAAAGCCAAGAGAACTTCACCTTAAAAAAAGTATTGATGTTATAAAATGTCCTTACATAGAAGAAAACCAAGATTTTAAAATCATAAAAAAGGATAATTATGATGAAAAAGACCTTGTTAAATGTGAATTTTATCAAGTTAAAAAAATAGATATACATGGAGAAGAAAGTTTTATTCAAAACAAACCTTTTGAAATTGTAAGTATAATTGAAGGAAAAGGATTTATTGATGATTTTGAAGTAAAAAAAGGAGATCATTTTATTATACCTTTTGAATATGGAGAATATAAACTTAAAGGAGATATGGAACTTATAATTTCAAATATTTAAGAAAAAATATGGTGCATAGGGGGATAATAAGTTTTATGAAGAAAGTTAAAATTGTAGCTATAGTAATGGTAATGACTTTAGCATGCACATTAACTGCTTGTGGTAATGATAAAAATAAAAGCAATAATAAAAGTAAAATAGAGACATCAGTATTAGAAAATGCAGATCCAACTGAATACACTATTGAAGATGATGTTTATAATGTTAAAAATGTAGTTATAAAACATCCAAGATTAAAATATTCTGATGATGAAAAAACTAATGTAATTAGTTCTTTTTTAGAAAATGGGGGAGTAATTGCTACAAAGTATTATGATAAAGAAGACCAAGATAATCTTAATATGAATATTAAGTATAAGATAAAAAGAAAAAATAAAAATATTATAAGCGTAGTTTATGAAGGAACAGCATATTTAGAAGGGGCAGCTTATGCTAATAATTACTTATATTCAGTTAATGTAGATTTAAAAAATAAACAGATACTTAAATTATCAGATTTAGTTGATGTAAATAAAGAGTTAGCAGAAAAAATTAAAGAGGGAACAGTTTCTGAAGAACAAAAAGAAGCTTTTGATACTCTTACATCAGAAGATATATTAAATAAAATTTCAGTATGTGATGAAGTAGATAATGTTAAAGAAGGTCAAAGTTATAGCTATTTAACAGAGGATTCTTTAGGAATTATTATCCCTGTTGAACATGTATTAGGAGATTATATACAAATAGAAATTCCATTAAGTGAAGTTCAATTAAAAATGGAAATAGAATAAATAATCAGGAGTGATAATTTTTGATTTTTTCAACTTTAAAGTTAAAAAGTAATGAAGCAATAGATACTCAACTTATTAATCATATTTTAAAAGGAATAGAAATTGGAGAACTTAAAAAAGATAGTAAGCTTCCATCCACAAGAGAGGTTAGTAGCTTTTTAAAAATAAGTAGAAATACTGTAATATCTGCCTATGAAGAGCTTGAAGCTATGGAAGTTATAGTAACTAAAAGAGGAAAGGGCACTTTTATATCAGTTGATTCTAAAAAAAAGCTTCAAGGCTATAGTATAGATTGGAAAGATAGAGTTAATTATTATGGTAAAACTTTAAGGAATATGGATGTTATAAAAAATGAACTTTCCTTTAAAAAAGGCATGATATCTTTTAAATCAATAGCTCCTGATTATAGTCTTTTTAACTTAGAAGATTTTAAAAGAGCTTTTTTAGATTGTTTTTCTGTTGAACAGGCTAATTTATTAAACTATGGTTATGCTAAAGGTTATAAGCCATTAATTGAATATTTATTTCAGTATATGCAAGAAAAGAATGTAGATACTAAAAATAAAGATATATTAATAACTAATGGCTTTACAGAGGCCTTTGATATAATAATAGAAACTCTTACAAAGGAAAATGATATTGTAGTTTGTGAGGAGCCAACCCATAATACTGCTTTAAAAATAATGAAATCTCATAAAGTTAATGTAATTCAAATTCCTATGGACAAAGATGGAATTAAAACTAAAGAATTAAGAAAGGTTTTTGAAGAAAATAAAATAGCATTTTTATATTTAACTCCTTCTTATAATAATCCTACAGGAATTGTTATGAAAGCTTTAAGAAGGCAAGAAGTTTATAATATTGCAAAGGAATTTTCTGTGCCTATTATTGAGGATGGATTTAATGAAGAACTTTTATATTCAAGTTCTCCAATTGAACCTTTAGCCTCATTAAGTAAAGATGGCAATTCTGTAATTTATATTGGAAGCCTTTCAAAAATTTTATTTCCAGGTCTTAGAATAGGCTGGATATTAGGAGATAAATTTCTTATAGATATATTAGAAAGTGTAAAGAGGGGAAGAAATATCCACTCTTCTTTTTTAGACCAAGGATGTTTTTATTATTATTTAAAAAGTGGAGCCTTTTCAAAGCATGTAAAATCTGTAAGAAAGTATTATAGAGAAAAGTATCTTCTTCTTATGGAATGTGTAGAAAAATATTTAGATTATGAATATGTAACAGGGGAAGGTGGACTTCATATATTTATAAAGCTTAAAAACAATATAAGTTCAAGGAAACTTTTAGATTTATGCTATAAAGATAATGTTATATTTATGCCAGGAGATATTTTTTTTGCAAAGGATAAAGGACATGATACCTTAAGAATAGGCTTTGGAAGAGTAAGTAATGAAAACATTAAAAAAGGAATAAGGATTATTGGAGAAAATTTAGAAAAATTATGATAAAATATAATTTATGAAGAATTTTTGAAAGGGGACTAAAAACTTATGACAAGTGAAACAGAAAAGCTATTTTATAAAGACCAATATATTAAAGAATTTGAAGGAAAGGTTTTAGAAGTTACAGAAAAAGAAGGTAAATTTCACGTATTTTTAGATAAAACTGCATTTTTCCCAGGTGGGGGAGGACAGTCTTCTGATTTAGGAATTTTAGATGGTAAAGAAGTTATTGATGTAGTAGAAGAAGGGGATAAAATAGCCCACATTTTAAATGAAAAAATAGAAGAAGGAAAAGTAGTTAAAGGAATTATTGATTGGAACAGAAGACATGATGGAATGCAACAACATTTAGCACAACATGTATTGTCAGGCTGTTTTTTCTCTATGTTTAATGCAAATACTGCTGGAATTCATTTAGGTCATGATGTAAGTACAGTAGATATTATTGGAAACATAAGTGAAGATATGATAAGAAAAGCAGAGAAAAGAGCAAATGAAGTAATAAAGGAAAATCATAAAGTTAACTTTATTATGACAGATAGAGAAAAAGCTCAAGCTATGGGACTAAGACGTGACTTAGCAACTGATGATAATTCTATAAGAGTTGTACAAATTGAAGATTTAGATATAAATGCTTGTTGTGGAGTACATCCATCAAATACTTTAGAGCTTCAAATGATAAAAATAAAAGGATGTCTTCCTCATAAAGGAAATACTAGAATAGAATTTTTAGCAGGAGATAGAGCAGTAAGTTATTCATTAGTTAGAGATAATATACTTAGTGAAATATGTAAAAAGCTTAATACAGCAGATAATGAAGCTATAAATAGAATAAATAACTTAAATAATGATTATGCTGAAGTTTTAGAGGAAAAGAAAAAATTAAAAAATGAACTTTCAAAATATGAAGTTCAAAATCTTATAGATTCTGCAGAAAAATCTAATGACTTTATAATAATAAATAAAATATATGAAAATGAAGATATGAAATATTTAAATAAACTTGCAGGTTCTCTTACAGAAGAGGATAATAGAGTTGTATTATTTGCAGTAAAGGGAAAAGATAAAGCAAATCTTTTATTTGCAGTATCTAAAAATTTAAAAGAAAAGAATATGGGAGCTTTAGTTAAAGATACTTTAGCTTTAATTGATGGAAAAGGTGGAGGAAGTCCATTAATTGCTCAAGGTGGAGGAAAAAATGTAGCAAATCTTGAGAAGGCTATGGAATATGCATTAAAAAAAGTTAAAGAAATTTAGCACTTTAATTAAAATTTTTAATTATCAAATTGTAAAGCTTGTGTAAAAATGATATACTTAATAGGAAACTAAGAAGGCGTTGTCACATTAAAAAATGTTAATACAATATATGGTATTAAAAATTTTTTATAGACAAAACCTGTTAAATATAAAAAAGCATGTATGAGGGGGCCGAAAAATGGAAAAGAAATATGTTATTGGAGTAGATTT
>ONGV01000088.1 GCA_900317445.1 uncultured Eubacteriales bacterium
CTGTAGATATAGTGTTTAGTTCAGATATTAAATCTAAATCATTTATTTCTATATTTAAAATTACTTTTGATTTTAACATTTTATTATTTCTCCTTTTTACTTAGGACTGTTACATTAACTGTATTAATAAGCCCATATTACAATATATATTTTTGTGAGATTTCTTTTGGTGACAGGCCTGAGTAGTTTTATTTAAAAATTTGATTCTTCATTTTCAATTAAATCATATAAACTATCTAATGTTATTTTCCACTTTCCATCTTTATTAACCATTTCAATTTTATCTTCTATTTTTTTAACCTTTAGTAATTCTATTGTTAAATTTACCTGAGCAGTTTTTGAATTTTCATCTTTTTTAATATTATCTATATTTACTTCTATTATATTTTTAAGAGTTTTCTCTTTTAAATATTTAGTAAGTGTATCTAATGATGTTTCATGAAAACTATTTGTTATATCTTCTTTCATTTCCTCTCCACTTACATATTCATTCCATTCCTTCACAAATTCTTCTTTAGGATAATATATATCTTCACTTATATATAATTCATCATACAAGGTACTAAAATCTTTATTTATAATTGCTTTTATTGCCTTTGATAATGTTTTATCTATATTTTCACTTTCTTTATCTATTGTTATATTATTTGTTTTTACTGCATTATTTTTGTCTTTAGTTTTACAAATAGAATATATTCCAACTATTAAAATTATTACTAATAGTATTAAACTTACTAATATTGTTAATAAATTCTTCTTAGGTATTATAATTTCACTTTTGTTATTATCTTTTTCAATATCAACTCTCTCTAATTTCATTCCACAATTCTTACAAAATACTGCCTTATCATCATTTTTACAACCACAATTACTACAAAACATTTTAATTCCTCCTTTCAAAATATTTTTATATAAATAGTATATCTTTACATATTTTTTCTTTGTAATTTTCATTTTCAAAATTAAAAGGTATTAAACATTAATTTTTTTGCTTAATACCTTTTAATTAATTATTTATTAACAATTGACCTAAATATTAATTTCACAAGTGCTAAAGGTATAAATACCCAACCAAAAAACATTCCCATAATTAACTTATGTAAAAATAAGTCTCCAAATCCAGAATAAATATATATTTTCCCTTCATTCATATATCCATAAGCCAAATAACCTAAAACAATATAGATTACAACCATATCTCTTCTCTCCTTGTTTCCAAATTTTTATTGTCTATAAAAATATCCTAATTCAGCAAAATCTTCTATTTCATTATCATATTCATATACTAATATACAATTATAGTCTATATACTGAATTAATACATCATGTACTAAGTCTTCATCATATAGAAAAATTTCTATTCCATCACTATATTCTTCCTCTATGCTATAGTTTAAACCATTAATAAATTTAGAATTTATTCTTATTTCATATCCTTCATCATCTTGCCATGTACCTTCTAATACTCCTATATCTTGTTCTTCATACATTTGTGTAGCCTCTTCCTTATTAATTGTTGTATTTTCATTTATATCACTTGAAGTTTCGTTTATCTCTTTATATAAATTTTCTATATTCTCATCTTTATAAGGATTATCAATTTTTATGTTGCTTCCTGGCTCTGTTAAAACTGTATACATTCCAAAACCTAATACAAGACCTGTTGCTGCTAGTATTGAAAGAATATTTTTTATTATTACATTTTGTGAATGTTTTTTATCATTTGAAATTCTTTCTCCTGAAATTCTGTTCATATGCTCTATTATTTCAGTACAATCTCTTTTTCCAAAAATTCCATCAAGTACTATGTTTATTTTATCTCCATTTTTAAATCCAATTTCAATGCATCTATATATGCTAAGGATTATATCAATTATTAAAATAAATAATGCCTTTATTCCAAATGCATAAATACAAGCTAAAGTTGCACATACAGTAAAAATCATCATAAAGGTTGAAAGATGTTTAGTATTAGTTACATATAAAACATCATCTATATTAAATTTGTACTCTTTACTATATTTTTTAAATTTCTTTTTAGTTTCTTTTTTTATTGTTATATCTGTCTCATTAAAGGTTATTATAGTTTCATATTCAGTTCCTTCAGTATGTTTTTGTGCAGATATTTTGAATTCTTTATTGCCATAAATACAGCTACTTGCTTCACTTTTAAATTCATCTTGTCCTTTATTTTCTTCTACTTTATCATTATTAATGTTAATTTTACATTTACTTAAGTCTATTTTTTCTTCATTATTTTCTTTTATTGTACTTTTTTTATTTAAATCTATTTTTTCTTGGTTATTATTTTTATCTTTTGATGGCATATCTTGTTGTGGTGTATTATTATTTTCCCTTGTTATCTTTTCCCCACAGCTTGGACAAAAATTTGCATTATCATCTATTTTGTTACCACATTTAGTGCAATACATAAACGTCACCTCTATTCGTATCCATTAAAAATTGTTTTAAGTATACTATTTGCCTTTGAATCACTAACTTTTTTGTCATTAACATAAACATTTTCTATTGGGAAGAAATCTTCTCCATCTTTCATTGAAAAACATATATCAATATTTATAGTTTCATCATTATAAGAAGTTTTGCCTTTCAATGTTACATATTTATTATTTTTATCCTTAGAATAAACCCAATCTGTAGAATAAAAAAAATTATCTGCTACATCTTCTATTGTATATTTTTTATATTCTTTATCATCTACTTCTAAATAGCTTGTTCTAGCCTTAAATACTTCATATTTTTCATAAAGTTCCTTTGTACAAGCAATAAGAACTACTGCTATACATAAAGCTTTAACAATCTTAACTATATATATCTTTGCAATACCCCCTTTGCTATTTACAACAGCATCTATATCTTTATTAAAGAATTTTTCAATATAAGTCTTTATGATTTTTTTATCTAGTAAAGAAAAATATTCTTTATGAATTCCTTCATATTCTTTAAAGTCCTTTACAAATATTTTTGTCCCCTCTGAATAGATAATATAAGTAGAAATTCTTCCTTCTAAAGCTGGCCAACCATTATA
>ONGV01000104.1 GCA_900317445.1 uncultured Eubacteriales bacterium
ATGTGGAGGAACAATGGAACAAGCTTTTAAACTTAAAGAGCCAAAAACATTTGATGAACAATTATAAATATTAAAAAGTAGAAATATGATAGTTGATAATGAGGAAGAGGCAATAAAAATATTAAAAAGAACAAATTATTATAGACTTACAGCATACACATTACAATTTAAAGATGGAGATAATTATAATAATAAAGTGTCATTTGAAACTATGTATAATCTTTACAAGTTTGATGAAAAGCTAAGACATCTAATTATGGAAATTTTAGAAGGTATAGAAATATCTTTAAGGACTTATATGGCATATAATTTATCAATAAAGTATGGAACAGAAGCTTATACTAATCAAGTAATATTTAAAGATATAAAATCATATACAGGGTATATTGATAGTAATGGTAGGCAACATAAAGGATTAAAGGAAGAAATAAATTTGGAAATTTCAAAAAATAGAAAAGAATTATTTGTTAAACATCATATAAAAAAATATGATAAACATTTTCCAATTTGGGTTATTGTAGAAATTTTTTCATTTGGTATGTTATCAAGAACATATAAAAATTTAAAAACAAATGAACAGAAAGAGATATCAAAAAATTGCTTTAATATAAATAATTTATTATTAGAAAGTTGGCTTGATAACTTGTCATATGTAAGAAATATATGTGCACATTATGGAAGGTTATATAATAAAAATCTAACTATAAAACCTAAAATACATAATAAATATAAAAAATATAATTTAGACTCTCAAAAAATATTTGTATCAATATTATCTATAAAGGAACTTACAAAAGATAGAGAGGAATGGAATATTTTTTTATAAAATTACAAGAAATTATAAATGATTATAGAAATTATATAGATTTAAATCTTATAGAATTTCCTGAAAATTGGATTGAAATATTATCAAAAATTTAATAATAGATTAATAATGGTTATCACTTAATTATTTTAAAGTAATAGACAAATAAATGAATCAAAACATGGAAATTATAAGAATTTTAGAAAGGAAAAAAATATGATAAAAATAATGTTTGTCTGCCACGGCAATATATGTAGGTCACCAATGGCAGAGTTTATATTTAAAGATATGGTAAAGAAGATGGGAATAGAAAAGGAGTTTTTTGTGCAATCTTCAGCTACTTCTACAGAAGAAATATGGGGTAATATAGGTAATCCTGTTTATCCTCCAGCTAAGAAAAAGTTAGCAGAGCATAATATAAGTTGTGATGGAAAAAGAGCTGTTCAACTTAAAAAAAGTGATTATGATAAATATGATTATATAATAGGAATGGAACAGGTTAATGTAAGAAATATTTTAAAAATAGTAAAGGAAGATAAGGAAAATAAAGTATTTAGGCTTATGGACTTTACTGATAATAAAAAAGATATTCAAGACCCTTGGTATAGTGGAAATTTTGATATAACTTATGATGAAATATATGAAGGCTGCAAAGGGCTTTTAAGATATTTAGGATTTTTATAAATAATGTTATTATGTTTTTGTTAATATGTAGCAATTATAGAAAAATTGTTAATAAAATAGTTGTCTTCATTTAAACTATATGTTATTATAATTTATGAATTAAATTAAAAATAAATTTTGAAAGGAGGAAGTTATAATGAAAATAAATAATAAAGGAAAAAATAAAATTGTAAATCTAAATATGAAAAAATGTTGTCATAGAGAAAAATTCATTAGTAATTTCTATCCTTTTATGGTGTTTGAAAAATAATGTATTTAAGTTTTTGGCAGCATTAAAATTACTGCTGTCAAATATATTAATATTATAATATTAATGTTAATTAAAGCTGGACTTAGGTTCTGCAATGAAATAGCAGAATTTAAGTTACAGCTTTTTTTTGATATCAGGAAATCATAAAAGGTATAGATAAATTGTAAAAATTAGGGAGTGATTATTGTGGCAAAAGATAGAGAAATAGTTTGTAAATATTATGCTTCTTTAGGAGTTTGTGAAAAAGGAAGAGAAGCAAGTCACAAAGGATATTGTCAAAGATGTGATAAATATATTCCAAGGGCATATGTAAAGACTGTAAATAAGAAGAAGAGAAAAATAGAAAAAATTAGGGAAAAGGAATGGTATTAAGCTAAAGAGGGAGAAAAGCTTTTAATTCCAATAAATATGAGAGATGGTTCATTAATATGTATTGGAAAAGGAAATAAGGATTGGAACTATTCAGCACCTCATGGAGCAGGAAGGCTTATGTCAAGAAGTGAGGCAAAAAATTCATTTACAGTATCAGAATTTAAAAAACAAATGAAAAATATTTATACAACTTCTGTAAATGCTGAAACCTTAGATGAATGTCCTATGGCTTATAAAAGCATGGAGGATATAATATCAAATATTTCAGAAAGTGTAGAAATACTAAAGGTTATAAAACCTATATATAATTTTAAAGCAGGAGAAAAGTAAAGAAAAAGCTATTGCTAAAATTATCTTTGAGGCAATAGCTTTTTTTACTCACAAGCTTAGCAGAATTCAAAAGATTTTTTGTACACAAGCGAAAAGAAATTTTTTGTACTTACTTTTATTTTAGTAGCCAATCTATTGCATTAAGTTGTTTTATTCCATTATGAGAAGTTGGAGGGTCATCATCTAGGG
>ONGV01000113.1 GCA_900317445.1 uncultured Eubacteriales bacterium
CCCTTCTCCAATATTTTCTTCATCCATAATCATATCATAATACTCTTTATTTTCTTTTCCCTTTCCTATTTTAAACTCATATTCTTCTTCACCAAATGGAATATCTTGTAACTCTTTATTAAGCTCTCTAAATTCCTTTTTAGCATTTAATATATTTTCTTGTATTCTAGCAATAAAATGCTCTTTAAATTCCTCTGCTGCATCTTTTTTTGCTTTTTTAACCTTTTCATCATATTCTACTATTTTTGATTTTTCTAATTTATCTAACTCTGCTAAGAAAGTTTTCATTCCATTAATACTAGCCTCTGCCCCTAAATCATACTCATTATTATACTCTCTTTGACTTTCATTTAACCTATTTTCTAAGTTTATTTTTTTTGTAATATTTTTTTCTCTTGAATTTGAAAAGTTAGCTAAAATAGTTTGGGCTGATTTTTCTTTTCTCTCGTTTTCATATCTTTCCTTTCCCTCAATAGCTATTGAACCAAATTCATTTATTTTTTCTTGAATGCTTTTTGTATTTATTGTTTTTTCTTTTTCCTTATTTTTTAATATCTCTTCTTGACTATCTTTTTTAACTAATAAATCTCTCTGCTGCTTAGAAAGCTTCTTTTTTTTATTATATATTTCTTCCTTTTGTTTATTTAAATCCTCTATTTTTAACTGTATAGCCATAAAACTATCATTTTTTTCTAAATCTTTTATTTCTTTTTTAAGTTTTTCAATTTCTAGCTTTATTAAAACAAAATCTTTTATAATATAAGAATCTTCTCTTAATTTTTCTAGTTTTAATGAAGAAATTAAACTTAAAATATTGTTATTTTCCCTTACTTCAGTTCTTAATGTATTAAGTTCAGATTTAATTTTTTCTAACTTTTCTTTAGCTATTTCTAATTGCTTTTTATATGCCTCTTCACCTATATAAGGCTTTTCATATATTTTAGGATTAATTTTTTTAGCAACATTACTTTGATATGTCATGCAAGTTTTAGTAATTGATATACTATATTTTTTTAATTCATCTACTTTGTCACATCTTATAACTCTTCCTAAAATCATATTAATATACCTTTTAGCACCTTCACTTTTTGAAGTAACAACTTGAGCTAAAGAGTTTTCATTACATTCACTATACTTTTCTAAACCTGCTAGGTTTACAAGTCCTGTTGAATATATATTTTTTACTTTACTTTTTCTTTCATATATTCTTAAAGAATCATCAAAATATTCTTCATCAACTAATAAATAAAATCTTTGAGTATTTAAATACCCTTCCACAGCATTTTTCCACTCAGGGTCAACTACATCTATAAGTTCACATAATATTTTAGGAGTAACATCTTTTCCTAACTTTTTCATTTCTGATTTTATTTCATCTCTAAGTTCTTCTACTCCATAAGGATAATTAAGTTTTCTCTTTTCAAGATTTTTAATAATACCTTCTAACTTCTTTTGCTCTTCCTCTAATTCATCTATTTTATGCTTTTTACTAGCATTTTCATTTCTTAATGTATTCTCTTCATTTTTAATTTTTTCATCTAATTCTAAATTAATACTTTTAAATTCATCTAAATTATTCTCATTAATTTCTTGTAATATACTATAAAGCTTTTGTATTTCAGTTTTATTCTTAGATACCTCATATAACTTTTTTAAACTCTTACTTTGAGCTTTTAATAAAGAATTAAAATCATCATATCTGCTTTTATTTTCTAATTTTTTCTTTTCTAATTCCCTTAAAGACCTTGATAATTCATTTATTAATTTAAATTCTTTATTTCCTTGTAATTCTAAATTGTATTTATTTATTTTCTCTGTATAAGATATTAATTTATTTTCAACTAAATTTATCTCCCTATCTAAGTCTTTTATTTTTTCATCATATTTAATTATATAACTTTTTATTCTTTTAATTTCCTCTTCTGTTATCTCATCTTTTGCTTTTAAGGCTAAATACTCATGAAGCTTTATATTTTTCTCAGCTCCTTCATATTGCTCATATATACTTTTAATTTCTTTTAATTTATCTATTTGTATTTTTGTTTGATTAAGTAATTCTTCAAAACTTTTATAAGTTCTTATATTTTCTCTTAAGGTATCTATACTTAATTCTCTTTCCTCTAAAATATAAGAATAAACAAAATCTTTAACATTAGATAAAGGCTTAAAAGCTAATGACTTTGGCAATAATTCAAAAAATTTATCATTTAATCTTCCTAATCTATTTTTAAAATCATTTTGAGCATCTCCATTTCTATTAAATGTTTTTGCTGTTAATTCTTTTATATAAGTTTTAAAACTAGATATATCTAAAGGGTCACTTTTCGAATTAATATACTCTATCTCTTTAAGCTTTTTCCCTTCTATTCTATACCATAAAACTTTAGGGTCTGAAGTGCTAGATGAAGAGTCTATTACTGCACCTATTATAAAAATTAAGAGCAATAAATCTATTTTGAAGTTCTTCAACTTCTACAACTACCTGCTGGGACAATGATAATTCTTGCATTTTTTCTTGATATAATATTCTAAGTATTAATAAAGTTATGCTTTCTACCAATTTAAAATTATACTTATTATATCCAA
>ONGV01000099.1 GCA_900317445.1 uncultured Eubacteriales bacterium
AACTTTTCAAGCTTCTCTTCATCTGGATTTTCATGTATTCTATATACAAATGGAAGATTGGTCCAATACATATGCTCTGCTATTGTTTCATTACATACAAGCATAAATTCTTCTATTATTCTATTTGCTATTTCTCTTTCATAAGGCTTTATTTCTATAGGTTTTCCCTTGCTATCTAAAGTTATTTTTGCTTCTTCAAACTCAAAATCTATTGCTCCTCTTTTTATTCTCTTTTTGTAAAGAATGTTGCAAAGCTCCTCCATTGTTTTAAAGTCATCAACTAAATAATCATATCTCTTTTTTAGTTCTTCATCATCATCTTTTAAGATTTTAGTTACATCTGTATAAGTCATTCTTTCATTTGTTCTTATAACAGATTCACATATTTCATGTTCAAGAACTTTACCATTATTATCAATAACCATAATACAGCTTAAAGCAAGTCTATCTACTTTAGGATTTAATGAGCATATTCCATTAGATAACTTTTTGGGAAGCATAGGAATAACTCTATCTATTAAATAAACAGAGGTGGCTCTTTTTAAAGCTTCTTTATCTAGAGGATTTTTTTCTCTTACATAATGAGTTACATCTGCAATATGAACCCCTAATTTGTATCTTCCATTTGAAAGCTTTTCTATAGATACTGCATCATCTAAGTCCTTTGCATCTTCTCCATCTATAGTTACCATTTTTATGTCTCTTAAGTCTATTCTTCTTTCATATTCTTTTTGAGGGATTTCTTCTTCAATTCCTTCTGCAAAGTCTAAAACCTTTTGAGGAAATTCTTCTGGAAGACCAAATTTTTTTATTACTGTTAAAATATCTAAGCCTTTATCACCTTTTTTTCCTAAAACCTCTACTATTCTTCCTTCAGGACTTCTTCTTTTTTCTGGCCATTTTGTAATTTCAACAACAACCATATCACCATCATTTGCTCCATTTCTATCTCTTTTTGAAACAAATATATCTTGATTTATTTTTGTATCCTCTGCAACTACAAATCCAAAGTTTCTGCTGTCTTCATAAACTCCTACAAACTTTTTATTTCCTCTTTCAAGTATTTGGACAACTTCTCCTTCTCTCTTTTTGCCATTTTTATCTTCTCTTGTTATTTGAACTAAAATTTTATCCCCATTCATTGCACCATTAATAGAGGTACTTGGTATAAATACATCCTTTTCACCCTCTGCATCTGGAATAAGAAAACCAAATCCCTTTGAATGTGCTTGAAGCTTTCCTGTTATTAAACCTAACCTTTCAGGTATAGCATATCTATCTTTTTTAGTTTTTATTATAAGACCCTCTTTTTCCATAGTTTTTAAAGTTTTTTTAAAGGCTTTATATTCTTTTTCATTTATATCAAAAACTGCCACTAACTCTTGGATATCCATTGGTCTATAGGCTTCTTCTTTCATAAAATCTAATAATGTATTTTTAATTCCCAATATTTTTCACACTCCTATTTTTAACTCTTTACTTAACCTTACAACTATTATTTACCAATATCAATATATTTATTCCTACTTTAATATTTAATTAACCTAAATTTATAAATTTAAATTCCTATACAAAAAAATAAGAGACACAAAGCCTCTTATCTTTTGAACTTAAATTAAGTTTAATGCAATTATAAGACCTACAAAAACTATCATTCCTATAACTGTTAATCTTTCAAGCATAACTTCCTTTGTTCTTGCTTTATTTTTAGAGAAAAATGTTTCATTATTGCTTCCTTGAATTAATCCACTTAATGCATCAGATTTACTTGGTTGCATTAGTATTGAAACAACAACTACAAGCCCAACTATTACTACTGCAATTGTTAATGCTGTTTTCATTGGAACACCCCCTGCTCTTATTCTATCTAAACCCATTAACCTTATAATATGATATCACAATTCTCAATACTTTACAATTAGAATAAAATATTTTTATGAGAGTGTAAATTACTGATACATAGATTGAAATTTATTATTTTATGTTAAAGAAAGCTTCTTTTCCTCTATATTCTGCAACCTCTTCTAGTTCTTCTTCTATTCTTAATAATTGATTATATTTAGCCACTCTTTCACTTCTAGCTGGTGCTCCAGTTTTTATTTGACCTGCATTTACAGCTACAACTAAATCTGCTATTGTTGTATCTTCAGTTTCTCCTGACCTATGTGATACAACTGCAGTATATCCTGCTCTATTAGCCATTTCTATAGCATTTAGTGTTTCTGTTAATGTACCAATTTGGTTTAACTTTATAAGGATTGAATTTGCTACACCCTTTTCTATTCCTGTCTTTAATCTATTTGTATTTGTAACAAATAAGTCATCTCCAACTAACTGAACTTTTTTGCCTAATCTTTCAGTAATAAGTTTCCATCCTTCCCAGTCTTCTTCTGCCATACCATCTTCTATTGATATTATAGGATATTTATTAACCCAATCTTCTAAGAAATCTACCATTTCTGAAGCTGTTAATGTTTTTCCTTCATTCTCTAATACGTATTTTCCATCTTTATAGTATTCTGATGATGCAGCATCAATAGCTATAAACATATCTTCTCCTGGCTTATAACCTGCTTTTGTAATAGCTTCTATTATTATTTCTACTGCTTCAACATTTGATTTTAAGTTTGGAGCAAATCCACCTTCATCACCAATTGCTGTGGAATATCCTTTTTCAAGTAAAGTTTTCTTTAATGTATGATATACATTAGCACACATTTCAAGGGCAGCAGAGAAAGTTTTTGCACCAGCTGGCATTATCATAAATTCTTGTAAGTCAACTGAATTATCTGCGTGAGAACCTCCATTTATTATGTTCATCATAGGAACTGGAAGAACCTTAGCATTTACTCCTCCTATATATTGATATAAAGGAAGTCCTAAGCTTTCTGCAGCTGCTTTTGCACAAGCTAAAGAAACTCCTAAAATAGCATTAGCTCCTAATTTGCCTTTATTATCTGTTCCATCTAATTCTATAAGTGTCTTATCTATTAATGGTTGTTCAAAAACATTTAAGCCTATTAACTCCTCTGCAATTACTTCATTTATATTTTGAACTGCTTTTAAAACACTTTTTCCTTGATAAATATTTTTATCTCCATCTCTTAATTCAACAGCTTCATAAATTCCTGTTGACGCTCCTGATGGCACTGCTGCTCTTCCAACTGTTCCATCTTCTAAATAAACTTCCACTTCTACTGTTGG
>ONGV01000162.1 GCA_900317445.1 uncultured Eubacteriales bacterium
ACTATTTCAAAATAGAGCTTTATGAAGAAGGAAACAAAGTAAAATTTATATATTTATAACTTTTTATAAGTTTTATGCAACGGAGCACCAAATGTTGCTGAGGATGTTTTGGTTGCAAGAGATTGTATGCTTGCCTTAAAAACTAAAGCAAAAATAAGCATTCAACATATAAGTTCAGGAAATTCTGTAGATTTAGTAAGATTTGCAAAATCTTTAGGAGCAAATGTAACTGCCGAAGCCACTCCTCACCATTTTTCTATAACAGAAGAGGAAGTATTAAAGCATAAGACACTTGCAAAGATGAATCCACCAGTAAGAACTAAAAAAGATAAGGAAAAAATAATAGAAGGTTTAAAAGACAATACAATTGAAATAATAGCAACAGACCATGCACCACACAGCAAAGAAGAAAAAGAAAGAGAATTAACAAAAGCACCAAGTGGAATAATAGGTCTTGAAACCTCTTTAGCTTTAGGAGTTACAAATTTAGTTAAAAAAGGACACTTAACTCTTTTAGAGCTTCTTGAAAAGATGACCATAAATCCAGCTAAATTTTATAATTTAGAATCTGGAACAATAGAAGAAGGAAAATTTGCAGACATAGTTATTTTCGATGAAAATGAAGAATGGACTGTACCAGAAAAATTTGCTTCAAAAGCAAGCAACACTCCATTCATAGGAGAAAAGCTTTATGGAAAGGTTAAATATACTATATGTAATGGAAAAATAGTATATAGAGATTAAATATAACTTGTTTAAAAAACATTACTTTTCTTATGTTATTCGGTCGTTCCGTCGACAGGCTCCAAGTCACGCCTTCATAAAATAAGAAAAGTAATGTTTTAAAAAGCAAAATTAGTATTTAATACAAGTTAAAAATTATACATATTAATGATTTAAAAATTGACAATAGGCATATTTGATGTTAAGCTAAGAAAAAGATAAGCCTTTAAATTAATCCAGAGAGATTAAAAAGGAAGCAGTTAGTATTTTTTCTTAGGATTATTATGCCTTCCTTGTATATAAGGGAAGGCATTTTTTAGTTTTTTGAAGATAACTTCCAAAATAAAAATATGAAGGTTAAAAATTAATAATTAGGAGGAAATGCATTTATGGGTTCAATAATGGATAAACTTTATAAAAGAGTTGAGGAAAGAGGAGTAGTTTGTGTAGGTCTTGACACAGCTTTAGATTATATTCCAGAGTTTATTAAGGCTGGAAAATCAGATGAGGATGCTATAGTTGAGTTTAACAAAGGAATTATAGATGCAACAGAAGATATAGCAGCTTGTTTTAAGGTACAAATTGCATATTATGAAGCACTTGGAATAGCTGGAATGATGGCATATAAAAGAACTCTTGAATATTTAAGAAAAAAGGATGCAATAATAATTTCAGATATAAAAAGAGGGGATATAGCAGCAACAGCAAAACAATATGCAAAAGGACATTTTGAAGGAGATTTTGAGACAGATTTTATAACCTTAAGTCCTTATATGGGAATGGACAGCATTGAACCATACATGCCATACTTAGAAAGTGGTAAAAAGGGAATATTTAGCTTGGTTAGAACTTCAAATAAAGGTGCAGAGGACATAGAATATTTAGACACAACTTCAGGAGATAAGGTTTATACTGTTGTTGGAGATAAGCTTATGGAAATGGGTAAAAACTTAATTTCAGAGTGTGGATATCATCCACTTGGAGGAGTTATAGGATGTACTCATGTTGAAGAAGGAAAGGCTTTAAGAAAGAGATTTAACAGTATGTTCTTCTTAATACCAGGTTATGGAGCACAAGGTGGAAAAGCTGAAGATGTTGCTATGTATTTAAATAATGGAAATGGTGGAGTAGTAAATTCATCAAGAGGAATTCTACTTGCATACAAAAAAGCTGGAAGACCAGAAGAAGATTATGCAAAGTGTGCAAGAGAAGAAGCAATAAGAATGAGAGATGAAATAAAATCAGCTGTTGAAGCAATAAAGTAGGTAATAAAAGTAATTGAAAAAATGGAGGATGAAACATGGATTATAAAAAGTCTAAAATAATTTCAAATGAAAAAGTTATAGATAATATATATAAAATGGTTTGTGAAGACAAAAATGAAGTAAAAGCAGGACAATTTTATATGCTTAAACTTCAAGGACAAACACTTCTTCCAAGACCTATAAGTATATGCGAAAAGGATGAAAATACAATAACATTTCTTTATGCAGTAGTTGGAAAAGGTACAGAAGAATATTCAAAGCTTCAAAAAGGAGACTATATAAACCTAACAGGACCTCTTGGAAATGGATTTAACCTAGAAGAAGACCTTGGAAAAGTTGCTATAGTATGTGGAGGAATTGGAACAGCTCCTATGGTAGAAGTTTCAAAGAGATTAAGAGCTTTAAAGAAGGATTCTATAATAGATGTTTACGCAGGATTTAGAGATAATGTATATCTAATAGAAGAACTTGAAAAGTATGCAAATAAAGTAAATATAACAACAAATACAGGAAAGTATGGGCATAAAGGCTTTGTAACAGATATATTAAAACCAGAAGAATATGATACAGTACTTTGTTGTGGTCCAGAAATTATGATGGCTAAGGTAATTGAAATGTGTAAAAAGACAAACACAAAAATATATGTTTCTATGGAAAAGCATATGGCTTGTGGAGTTGGAGCATGTCTAGTTTGTACATGTAAGACAAAAGATGGCTTTAAGAGAACTTGTAAAGATGGTCCAGTATTTGATGGATACTATGTTGAACTATAATAACTAGAGGAGGCAGAAGTTATGTTAAAGGTTAATATTAATGGAGTAGAATTTAAAAATCCAGTTATAGCAGCTTCAGGAACCTTTGGTTTTGGTGCAGAATATAACAATTTTTATGATGTTGGAATTTTAGGGGGAATATCTTCTAAAGGACTAACAATAAAGCCAAAGGAAGGAAATTCAGGCTTAAGAGTTTATGAGACACCATCAGGAATGATGAACTCAGTTGGGTTAAATAATCCAGGAATAGATAAATTTATAGAAAAAGAACTTCCACAAATGATGAGCTATGGAACAAATGTCCTTGCAAATGTTGGTGGAGGATGTTTTGAAGATTATGCAGAGGCTATAGAAAAATTAAATGATACAGATGTACATATAATTGAGCTTAACATTTCATGTCCAAATGTAAAATGTGGAGGAATGGCATATGGAATAAAGGCAGATGTAGCTTATGAATTTGTAAAAGAAATTAAGAAAATTTCAAAGAAGCCTTTAATGGTTAAGCTTTCACCAAATGCTGAAAATATAGTTGAAATGGCTTTAAAATGTGAAGAAGCTGGGGCAGATTCATTAAGTTTAATAAATACATTAAAGGGTATGGCAATAGATATTTATAAAAGAAAACCTGTTTTTGAAAATGTATATGCAGGTTTCTCAGGTCCTGCTGTAAAGCCAGTAGCTTTAAGAATGGTTCATGAAGTATCAAAGGCTGTAAGCATTCCAGTAGTAGGTTTAGGAGGAATAAGCACAGGAAAAGATGCAATAGAATTTATGATGGCAGGAGCTAGAGCTGTACAAATAGGAACAATAAACTTTGCAAATCCAATGGCAGGAAAGGAAATTGTAGAGGAAATGGAAGCCTTTTGTAAAGAACAAGGAATAAAAGATATTAATGAAATTGTAGGAATTATTTAAATTAAATATAATTGGAGGAATTAAAAATGCAACAATATAAAAAAGATTTTATAGAATTTATGATTGAATGTGGAGTTTTAACTTTTGGAGATTTTATAACTAAAAGTGGAAGAAAAACACCTTTCTTTGTTAACACAGGAAACTATAAAACTGGAAGTCAATTAAAAAGACTTGGAGAATTTTATGCAGCAGCAATAAAAGAAAATTTTCCAGAAAACTATAACATAGTATTTGGACCAGCTTATAAGGGAATTCCACTAAGTGTTACTGTAGCAATGGCTTTAAGTGATAAATATGGAATAGATGTAAGCTACTGCTCAAACAGAAAAGAAGTTAAAGACCATGGGGACACAGGAATACTTTTAGGAAGCAAATTAAATGATGGAGATAAAGTTTTAATAGTAGAAGATGTTACAACATCAGGAAAGTCTATATATGAAACTATGCCAATTTTAAAGGAACAAGCAAATGTTGATGTTGTTGGACTAATGATTTCAGTAAATAGAATGGAAAAAGGACAAGGAGAAGAATCTGCATTAAAAGAATTACAAGATAAATATGGATTTAAAGCTTGTGCTATAGTTACAATGGAAGAAGTTATAGAATATCTTTACAACAAAGAAGTAAATGGAAAAGTAATAATAAATGATGAAATAAAAGCTAGAATAGATGAATATTACAAACAATATGGAGCAAAATAGATTTTAATATTAGCTTTTTTCAAAAATCTTAGATTCCTTATGTTATTCAGCTGCTCCGGTCGACAGGCTCCAAGTCGCATCTTCATAAAATAAGGAATCTAAGATTTTATTAAACAAAGTCAATATTATAAGCATAATTGAAAGTTTGGCTTTAAAAAAAATCTTAGTATCCTTATGTTATTCGGTTGCTCCGTCGACAGGCTCCAAGTCGCACCTTCATAAAATAAGGATACTAAGATTTTATTGAGCAAGGTAAATATTATAGGCCTATTAAAAAGATTAGCATTTTTTTTAAATCTTAGATTCCTTATGTTATTCAGTTGCTCCGTCGACAGGCTCTAAGTCGCATCTTCATAAAATAAGGATACTAAGATTTTATTAAACAAAGTTAATATTATAAGTTTAAAAAGTTGTTGTGTTGTACAATGACTTTTTTTTGTTATTAGGAAATTATATATAAAAACTTATATGAAAGAATTTAATAATATAAAAAAATGTGGTAAAATTAAGTTGTAGTAAAAAAGAATAAAATCTTTAAAATAATGCTTTAATATAATTTATATGCAATGTTATTGTGAATTTTATTTATGTATTATTAACATAAATGGTGTTGTTTATAATTTGTTTACAATGTATAATAAGTATATAATATTTGTGGTATTATAAGCAAAAATTTATTTCATAGGGGGATATTGTGAAAAATTATTATAAAGTGCTAGGGATAGAAAAAACTGCATCTGAAGGTGAAATTAGAAAAGCATATGCAGTTATGGTGAGAAAGTTTCCACCTGAAAAAGAAGGAGAAAAATTTGGGGAAATAAGTGAGGCATATAGCACATTAAGCAATAAGATAAAGAGAATTGAGTATGACAAAGAAAATGGATTTGATGATGTTTCACAAGAATTGCTTGATGGAGCTAAGGATTTTATAGATAAAAAGGAATATTTACCTGCTATAAGAAACTTAAAGAAGTTTATACTTCTTAATCCTGATAATATAGTAGCTAAAAATTATTTAAGTCTTTGCCAATATAAAATTGAAGATTTTTCTGGGGTATATGAAAATACTAAGTATATAATAGATAAAAGTGACGAAGCAAAGGAAACTCAATTTGACAACTTTATTATAGCAGCTAAAAAGTTAAATAAATTTACTGAAGCTGAAAATTATTTATTAAAAGCAATAGAAAAGTTTGATTCAATTCATTTTTATATAGAAATGTGTTCATTATACTCTGATAAAAATTTTAAAAATGAAGATAAAATTAAAGAAATTTTAATAGAAAAAATAAATCCAAGACTTGATAAAGAAGAATTAAGTTATCAAGAGTATAATGATTTAGCTCTTTATGCTTCTTCTTTAGAGGATGAAAGTTTAATTGAATTTTACTTAAATAAATTAGTTTCTAGTGTAAAGGTTCAAGATTTTGATGGAGCCCTAAGTGCTCTAGAAGATTGTGCAGATTTATCAATAGTTCTTTGTAAAACAAAAATATTAGTAAAATATACTACAGCTATGGAAGAACTTATTAAAAGATTTATTTCATTAAAAAGTACTAATGAAAAAAAATTAAAGCAATTAAAGAGTTTAAAAAGGGTTTTTGGTACTATAAGACCAATTATTATGAATACAGATATATGTTATGAAGTTAAATCTTATATAATTAATAGTTTAAGAAGTGATTTAACAAGTAATGAAAAAAGAATGAATGAACTAAATGAAGAAAATTCAAAACTTATTGAAAAAATGAGTGAAATGGCAATTAAAGAACCAGAGGTTTTAAGAAGTTCTATAATGAAAGTTAAAAAGAATGATTTGGTTTATTTAAGAGTTAGGGATGTATTTAATAAATATTATAAAATAACTTCTCCAAAATCTGAAGAAAATGTAAAACCTGTAGAAGAAGTTAAAGAAGAACCAGAAAAATTAGAAGTGGCAGAAGAAAAAATAACTGAAACAAAAGAAACTCAAGAAGAGGAAGAAGGTTTTTTTGATAAAATAAAAAATTTTTTTGGAAATAAGGGTAAAAGATGATGAAAATATCTATAGACAGAGAATTAAAAGAGTACTATAAGAAAAAAACATTAGAATATGATAAAAATGTTAATGAATTTGGAGGAAGCATAATAAGTATTTTTGAAGAATTAAAAAATATTCAAAAAAAATCAGTTATGCAAGGAGTAATGAAAGATGAACAAGTTCAAAGTATTTATAGGCAAAAATTGGCTGATTTAGAAAGCAAAGAAATAAAAGATAATAATGAAATTAAAGAGCTAAAGAAAACAGAAAAGCTATTTTTAAGAAATATAATAAAAATACTTGATGAACTTGAAAGATTAAAAGAATATGGGGATACAAGTGGCAATGAAAAACTTTCTAAAACCTTAGAAAGAAATTTTAAGGCTATAAAAAAATATATGTTAGAGTTAGAATTATTAGAAATACCAACAGTAGGCTTATTATTTAATGAAAACTATCATGATTGTGTGGATATTAAAAATGATTCTGAAAAAGAAGATTTTGAAGTCTTAGAAGTTTTAAGAAAAGGATATGTGTATAAAGGAAAAGTAATTAGAGCTGCTGAAGTTATAATTAATAGAATTTAGAGGGGAGAAGGATATTATGTCAAAGATAATAGGTATTGATTTAGGAACAACAACATCTGAAATAGCATATGTTAAAGATGGAGTTCCTGTTATAATAAGTAATGATAAATATGGATATGGAACTGTTATTCCATCAGTTGTAACAATTAAGGATAATGAAATAGTTGTTGGAAAAACAGCTAAAAGACAAATAATTGCAAGAGCAGAATCTACAGTATGTGAAGTAAAAAGACTTATGGGTTCTGGAAAAAAGGTTATGGTAAATGGAGTAGAATATCTTCCAGAACAAATTTCTGCTATGATATTAAAAACTTTAAAAGAAATAGCAGAAGAAGAAATTGGACCAGTAGATGAAGCAGTAATTACTGTACCAGCTGCCTTTAATGATTTACAAAGAAATGCTACAAAGGATGCAGCTGAAATTGCAGGACTTAAAGTTGAAAGAATCATTAATGAACCAACAGCGGCTGCACTTTCTTATGGAATTCAAAACTTTAATGAAGAATCAAAAATTCTTGTATACGATTTAGGAGGAGGAACTTTTGATTGTACTGTTTTAGAAATGTTTGAAGGTATTATTGACGTTAAAGCAAGTAGAGGAAATAATACTCTTGGTGGTAAAGATTTTGATGAAAGAATTGAAGAATACATAAAAGAACATATAAAAAACACTACTTCAATTGATATTGAAAACCTAAGTCTTAAGAGAAAAAGTGAAATTAAAGAAGTTGCAGAAACAGCTAAAAAGGATTTATCTGTAGAAGAATCAACAGAAATTGTATTAAATAATTTTGGAACAGATGAAAATGGAGATTCAATTGATATAGATTTAGTTTTAACAAGAGAAAAATTTAATGAATTAACAAAGGATTTAATAGAAAAAACTGTTGATATAATAGATGAAACTCTTGTAGCATCAAATTTAACTTATGATGATATAGATGTAGTTCTTGCAATTGGTGGGTCAAGTAGAATGACATCTGTTCAAGACCTTTTACATGAAAGATTTAAAGATAAGGTTAAAAAGGGAGTAAATCCTGATGAAGCTGTTGCTTTAGGTGCCGCTGTACAAGCTGCTATAAAAAATGATGATATAAGTAGTGAAAATGGACTTATAATAGCAGATGCTTGTAGTTATACCTTAGGAGTTGCAATGGTAGAAGATAAGTTTAGTCCTTTAATATTTAGAGATACAAAGCTTCCAACTAAAGTATCACAAATATATAGTACAGTTTTAGATGACCAAACAGGAGTTGTAATAAAGGTTTATCAAGGACAAAATGAAAATGTTAATAATAATACCTTTGTTGGAAAATTCGTTCTTGAAGATATTCCACCAGCTGAAGCAGGAAAGGAAAAGATAGAAATTACATTCCAATATGATTTAAATGGAATGCTTAATGTATCTGCTAAAATTTTAAGTACAGGAAAAGTTGAATCAAGGGTAATGTCTACTAATGGCTTAAAGAAAGAGGAAATTTCTGAACTTAAAAAGTCTACTTTTAAAGGCCCTTCTACTAATGAACCAACATTAAAGGTAGAGAAGAAGGTTGTTGAAAAAGAAGAAAAATTAGATGATGATTCATGGATGGAATCAGGTCTTTATGATAAGGTAAAGGTATCTGTTACCTTAGCACAAAATAAGATTAAAGAAGTAGATGAAAAAACAAAAGAAAAAATAAATGATATAATTAAAGATATGAAAAAGGCTATAATAGATGGAAGAGGGGAAGAATTAGAAATATTAGATGAAACTTTAACAGATCTATTATTTGAATTAGATTAGTATGAATGGATTAGGAGATATATCTAAAATATTATATAATGAAGCTTTAAAACAAGTTGAAGAAAAAAATATTACAAAAGCTTTAGAACTTTTAAAAAACGCTTATTTAGTAGATAATTCTGATATTGATATTATTAACCTTTTAGGATTATGTAATTATATGAAATGTGATTTTTCAAAAGCTAATTTTTATTGGCATAAAAGTTATTCTAAAAGCAAAGAAGATAATAGAGCAGAAATTTATCTTATGATATTAAATTCTGAAGAGATAGAAATTATAATTGAAAATTACAATAAAGCTTTAGAAGCTTTAGAAAATAATGACCTTAACTTAGCATTAAAAAATTTAAAAAAAGTAATTAGGTATGATAATAAATTTATTGAACCATATATTATAATGGGGCTTATTTACTTAAAAAAGAAATTATATTATTCTAGTAAAAAAAGCTTTAAAAAAGCTATTAGCTTAGATAGGGGAAATACAAAAGTTAATGAATATTATATTATAGCATCTGAAAGGGCAATTAAGGAAAAATTAAAAAATATGTAGCTTAAAAGGGGGATTGTATTAACAATTCTCCTTTTTTATGTAATAAATATTAAAAATATAAATAATATCTAAAAGGGGTGAAAAAATTTATGAAGAAGTTTTTATTTAAAACATTTTTAGGATTTGCTTTAATTTTTATAATGTTTTTTGGAATAACTATGTGTTTAGAATATAAAAATAAAGACAAAATAAATAGTGAGGTAAATGTTCAAGTTCAGGTTCTAGATGGAAAAATACAAATACCTGAAATACCAGATAAGGTAGAAGCAAATTATGAGTTTTCTAAAAGCTATTTTTATCTTGGATATATTATAGTAATAATAATTCCTCTTTTATTTAAAGCTTATGGAGGAGTTGAAGTTGTAAAAAATAAAAAGTTTAAACATAAATGGGTTGAAGGATTTGTTTTATCACTTTTATTTTTAATATTTAGTTGGGTTTTAACCTTTCCAAGAAGCTTTTTTAGTAGCTTTTATAGGGCAAGGCTTGTTGGATTAAGTAATGAAAGTTTTTATAATTATATAACTGGAAATATTATTGATAATTCAATAGATATTTTAACAAGTTTACCTATTTTAATAATATTTTATTTAATATATTTAAGATTTAATAAGTGGTATTTAATAGTTGGGATAATAACAATGGGATTATATGTTGGAGGAAATTACCTTTATCCTTATTTAGATGAAATTCAAAACAATCTTGTACCAATGGAAGAGGGAGAAATAAAAGAAAAGGTATTAGAATTAGCAGAGAATGTAGGAATTAAAGACCTTCAAGTAATGGTAATTCCAAAAAGTGAAGAAACAAATTCTATTAATGCTTATATGACTGGTATGGGAAAAAGCAGAAGAATAGTTTTTTGGGATACAACCTTAAAACAATTAAATAAACAAGAAATAATATCAGTAGCTGCTCATGAAATGGGGCATTATAAACTAAAGCATATACAAAAATCTATGGTATTATCAATATTAATAAGTCTAATGGCATTAATTCTTTTAAATGCTATTATGGAAAAACACAAAGGAAAAAATTATAGAAATATAGATAACCTTTCAAAATTAATATTTATTTTTAATTTGATAACACTATTTAGTACTCCTATTGAACAGGGATATTCAAGAAAAATAGAAATTGAAGCTGATAAATTTGCAATAGAAAAAACAGGAGACTATTACACAAATGGAGCATTAGAAATTAAATTTATAGAAAGCAATCTTTCTCCTGTTGATGTAGATAAACTATATAAGTACTTTGCCTATAGCCATCCAACAACTAAAGAAAGAATCGAACTTTCAAATAGCTATGCTCATTAAATAATATTAGCTTAGTTCAAAAATCTTAGTATCCTTATGTTATTCGGTTGCTCCGCCCTGTGGGCTCCAAGTCGCACCTTCATAAAATAAGGATACTAAGATTTTATTGAGCAAAGTTAATATTATTTTAATAGATTAGAAAAGTAGCCTGGTTTGATTTTGCCTTGTTTGAAGCCTTCGAGTATTGTAAGGTAGGTGGCTGTTGTGTCAAATCTTGCGTCGTGGTAGTCGCCACTGCCTTTGAAGAGTTCGTTTGATTTTTTTGCAATCATGTCTTTTGTTATTCCTAAATAATTCACAACTTCTTCAAGTTTAGGGTTTTTTATTGAGCCATACCCGTTAGGAATGTTACATATGTTTTTGTAGTATTGCATTGTGCAAAATATATTTTTTGGTTCGTAGTCTATGCAAAGGCCTTCAAGTTCGTGTTTTAAAAATCTAATGTCAAAATTTACATTATGTCCAATTAGAAAATCTGCTTCCTCAAAATCTTTTAAAAATTCTTCAACAGTATCTTCAAAATATTTTCCATTAGAAAGTTCATAAAGTCTTTCAGCTGAAAAACCATGAACAGCTTCAGCTGCTGGGTCAATTTCTTCAACAGCAAAGAAAAAGTTATGTCCTGTAGTTTTTTGAGGCTTTGTAGAAGAATCTATAGTTATATAACTTAATTGGCATATTTGTCCTGGTTTTAAGCTTGTTGTTTCTGTATCAAAAACAAGTAATTTCATTTTTTATCCTCCTAAATTTTTATAAAAACCTTATAACTTATATTTATTATAGACAAGGTTAAAGTTTATCTAAACAATTATACCACAAAAAGTTTATTAATTATTAAAAAATTTATTAGTATTAGGATAGTATAATAAAGTTACTATATGGAAATAATATTAATGAAAAACTTAGCATGGAGTTGATAAAAGTTATGATAAATGAAAGAAAACGTAAAATTTCAATAATTGGAGCTGGTTTTGTAGGGGCCACAACGGCATATGCTTTAATGAATAGTGGAATTGCTACTGAAATATGTATTTATGATATAAACATGGATAAAGCATTAGGAGAGGTAATGGATTTAGTTCATGGAACTTCCTTTGTAAAGCCTGTTAACATATATGCAGGTGGAATTTGTGAAACTAAAAATTCAGATATTGTTATTATAACAGCAGGAGCACCGCAAAAAGAAGGAGAAACAAGATTAGATTTAATAGGTAAAAACTATAAAATATTTCAAAGCTTTATTCCAGAAATAGCAAAAGAAAGTCCAGAGGCTATTCTCTTAGTTGTTTCAAATCCTGTAGATGTATTAACATATATAACATATAAATTATCAGGCTTTCCAAAAGAAAGAGTTATAGGTTCAGGTACAGTTTTAGATACCTCTAGGTTAAAGTATGTAATA
>ONGV01000279.1 GCA_900317445.1 uncultured Eubacteriales bacterium
ATAAAATACTATTTTTATTAATAAATTGTGAATGAAATCACTATTAATTTAAGTATATATATAATAAATAATATTAATGTTAGGAGAATTTTATGGAAGAAGAAAAAATCATTAATTTAGTCAGGGAGAATTATGGTTTAAGTGTTGATTCTATAGAAAAAGTTAAAAATTCCTATAAGATAAATTCAGAAAAGAAAAGTTATTTTCTAAAAGTAATAAAATACAGATTTAAGCACTTTAATTTTATAATATCTGCAATAATTCATTTACAGAAGAATAACTTTGAAACTATCCCAGAAATATTAAAAACAGTAAGTGGAAGAAATTATATAAGAGTTGATACAAATTATGCATATCTTATGCCATGGATTCCTTCAAGGGAAGTAAATTATGATAATGTAATTGAATTAGAGATGGCAACTAAGAAACTTGCAGAACTTCATAAGTGTAGTGAAGGATTTATAACAAATCTTCATATGAAACCAAGGGTTGGATGGTTTACTTGGATAAATGTTTTTGAAACAAGAAAAGATGAAATTTTAGATTTTAAATATAGAATTGAAAGGAAAAGTAATAAAAGTGAATTTGATAAATTATATTTAAGTTGTTTAAATGAAGAAATAGAAAGGGCTAAAAAAAGTATTAATATGTTAAAAGAATCTAATTATTTAGAACTTATGATAAAAGAGTATGAGAAAAAGGGCTTTTGCCATCATGATTATGCAAATCATAATGTACTAATTGATAGGTATAACAACATTAATATTATAGATTTTGATTATTGTATGCTAGATACTCATTTACATGATTTAGCTTCTTTAATGATAAGAGTTATGAAAAATGGAAAATGGGATAAAGAAAAAGCAGAAGAAATAGTAAATAACTATTCAACTATAAACCCTGTAAAAAGTGAAGAGTTATTTATTATGAAGGAATTTATAAGATTTCCTCAAGCCTATTGGCAGCTTGGAATACAAAGATATTGGGAAGAACAACCTTGGAAAGAAAGTGTATTTATGGATAGGCTTAAAAAGTATATAGAAGATATAGAAGATAGAGAGGATTTCTTAAAGAGCTTTATATAAAAGAGGTGGGCAGTATTAATAATTTAACTTTAAAGGAATATTTATTAGAAAATGATATTTTAGTTGGAGATGATTATTTTAAAGGGATAAAAAATATAAATGAGAAAAAGGTTATGGAACAAATAATAATAATACAAAATGCTCACAACATTCTTTCAGGGTATAATTGTTATGGTGTAACAAGAATAAATAGCACAATAGGAAAAAGAGTTGAGCATATTAAGGTGATGATTAAAAGGCTTAGAAAAGATTTAGAAAAAAGAGAAAATGCTAAAAATCCTATGGATAAATTTATTTTATCAAATGGAAATAAAATTTTATCTAAAGCAGAAAAGGGAATACATGAACTTAAAAATATTAATTATGTAGGCATAATAGAAAGAAGTATGAAGAAAAATGAAATTACTTTAGGAAGAGTAGATGAAAAAAATTTAAGAGTAACTAGTGAACTTGAAATAGGTACTCTTAAAAATGTTAGTTATAATCTTGTAGAGGAAGATATTTATGATTATTTAAAAAGAATAAAGATAAAAAATAAGAAAATTTCTTTAGAAAAATGTATTGATAAATATATTGAAAGTTCATATTTGTCAGAAGATAGTAGAGATTATATTGATATTTTATTAATGATACCTTATGGTACATTAAATGTATGGTATAAATATGTTTATGGAAAAAATAAATATTCATATGAGGAACAGCTTAAAAAGATAAAATTGTTAAGTGATAGTGAATTTTAGGAAGTGAATTTATGACTAAATTAAGATATCCAGAAAAAAAATATCTTTCGAAATATGATTTAAGTCAGGAATTTTTTGAAAATCTAAACATTAAAGTTTTAGATGTTATACCTTTAAGAAAGGTTTTTATATTAAAAACAGAAACAGGAAAGAAAATATTAAAAAGATTAGACTGTGATAAAGAAAGAGCAGATTTTATAAATATATGTGTAAAAAGTCTTAGAGATAATTTTAACTATATGGTAGAGTTTAATACTTTTGAAGAGGATAAAGTATATAAAGAATGGAAAAATCAATATTATATACTTATGAATCTTATTCCAGGAAGAGAGGTAACATTTACAAATCCTGTAGAATTTAATTTAAGTGGAGAATTACTTGGAAAATATCATAAGGCATCAAAAGAAGCATTAAAATCTGCGATAACTTTAGGTATAGATGAGAGTATGGTTAAAAAGTATGAAAAAGCAATTATAGATATTAAAGAGATAAAAAAATTAGTTAATTCCTATAGATTTAAAGATGAATTTGATAAAATGTTTTTGAATTCTGTTGATGAGCATATTATAGAAATGAAAAAAGCTTTAGAATTATTAAGCTTTAGTAGTTATAGTTCATATAGAAAAGATATAAATAATTGTGTTATATGCCATAATGATTTAGCAGAGCATAATTTTTTAATATCAAATCAGGGTATGTATTTACTAGATTTTGATTATTGTAGCATAGACTTAAAAGTTGTTGATTTAGCGGATTTAATATTAAAGGGAATAAAAAATGTGGCTTTTAATTTTGAAAAAGCTATTGATGTAATAAAAAGTTATAACTCTATAGAACCATTAAATAATGAAGATTTTAAGATTCTTTATATATTAATTCTTTTCCCAAGAGATTTTTATACTATAGTAAGTGATTATTATCATAAAAATAAAGAATGGGATAAAGAAGTTTTCATAAATAGGTTTCAAAATAAACTAGATAATGAGGAGTTTAGAAAAGAATTTTTAAGAAACTATAAAAGAGAATTAAAAGAAAAATTTTATTAAGAGAAAGTTTTATTTTTTGATAAGTGTGAATTATTACTTCAAATTGCAAAGTAATAATTCACACTTTCTTATTTAAGCATGGAATTATATGCTGCAATGGTTTTTTCAGCAGTAATATGCCATGAAAAGTTTAAACTACAAGAAAGCCCTTTTTTTATTAATGTAAGCATAAGAAGGCTATCATTTAATATGTCTTCTATTGATTTACTTAGTTCATCTATATTATAAGGGTCTATTAATAATGCAGCTTCAGAACAAAATTCAGGTATAGAAGTAACATTAGAAGTTACCACAGGAGTTCCACAAGCCATTGCTTCAATAGGTGGAAGACCAAAGCCTTCATAAAAAGAAGGATATACAAGAAGCTCTGCAGCATTATAAAATATAGGCATATCCTCAACAGGAATAAAGTCTGTAAATATAACATCATCTTTTAAGTTTAATTCATCAGCACGTTTTTTATATTTCTCATATGAAACACCTTTCTTTCCTGTAATAACTAGTTTAGTATTTTTTCTATTTTTAGCTGTAATTAAAGAAAAGGCTTCAATAAGACCTATTATATTTTTTCTTGGACTAAATCCTCCAACATATAATACAAATTTATCTTCTATATTGTATTTTTCTTTTAAAATATTTTTACATAAAAATTTATTCATAGGTTTATAAATATCTTCTGCAGCAAGGGGAGTTACAAAAATTTTTTCTTTTGGAAAATTAAATTCCTCTGATATATCTTTCTTTGAAAATTCTGAAACAGTTATTATGCCTTCACACTGAGATAACATATTAGGCAATTCATCATTAAAGAGTTTAAGATATTTTTCACTTACAGTTTTAGGCATCCTTATGGGGATTATATCATGAAGAGTAATGACTTTTTTACAGTTTACATTAGATGAAAGTCCAACTCCATTTTGAGGAACATGATACAATTCCATATTTTTATTATTTAATATATTTGGAACACTTACTTCATCCCAAAAATTTTCTTCTAAATTAGCCTTTACTGATTCTATATGAAAGTTATTCTTTAAATCTTTAAGAGAAGAACCATCAGGAAGAAAAATAAGATAATCATTAAAATTATCTATTGAGTTTAAGCTTAAAATAAGCTGATGAGTATAGGTACCTATTCCAGTGCCTCTATACCATTTAGCGGCTCGGCCGTCTATCCCAATATTCATGATGTATCCTTTATTAGTACTCTTCATTTATTATATTAAAATCAATGAACTTTTGTTAATAAAAGAAATAATAGGCACATATAAATAAGAAGGAGGTGAGGAATATGATGAGGGAATTTGAAATTGAAAGACAATTCAATATTAAAATCGAGGTGATTAAAGCTAATAAAGGAATTTACTACTTAAAAACTAATAAGGGTGAGAGATGCCTAAAGAAGATTAATTACGGACCTCAAAAACTTTTGTTTGTTTATGGAGCAAAGGAATACTTAATAAACAATGGTTTTGATAAGGTTGATAGATATTATTTAAACGTTGATGGAGAGCCTTATGCTCTTGTTAATGAAGATATATATACTCTTTCAGAATGGTTAAAAGGAAGAGAATGTGACTTTCATAATATAGAAGAAGTTAAATTAGCAGCAAAAACATTAGCTTCATTTCATGAAGCATCAAAAGGATATGACCCACCAGAAAATTCTAAATTAAAAAGTGATTTAGGAAGATGGC
>ONGV01000051.1 GCA_900317445.1 uncultured Eubacteriales bacterium
ATATAGCATATAAAATGACATTAAGTGGAGTTTTAATAGCAATTGCAGTTATTCTTGGAACATTTTCAGTACCAGTATTTGGTGGAAGGATGTCACCTATACAGCATTTTGTAAATGTTGTTTCTGCTGTTTGTTTAGGACCATATTATGCACTTCTTAATGGTTTTTTATCAGCAGTTATTAGAAATCTTTTAGGAACAGGAAGTTTTTTAGCATTTCCAGGTAGTATGATAGGTGGATTTTTAGCAGGACTTCTTTATAAAAGATTTAAAAAGCTTGAATTTGCATTAGTAGGTGAAATAATAGGTACAGGAATAATAGGTGCCTTAATTGCCTATCCAATTGCAAAATTAGCTTTAGGACAAGATGTAGCAGTATTTGCTTATGTTATCCCATTTTTAATAAGCTGTACAGGTGGTGCAGTAATGGCATACATATTTTTAAAGGTGCCAGCAATAAGAAAAATACTAATAAAAGAAGGTGAAAGATAAGATGAAAACAGCATTAACAATAGCAGGCTCAGATAGTTCAGGAGGAGCAGGAATTCAAGCAGATATAAAGGCAATGTCTGCAAATGGCGTATTTGCTATGAGTGTAATAACAGCTATAACTGCTCAAAATACTATGGGAGTTTTTGGTATAGAGGATATAAGTCCTGAAATGATAAAATCTCAAATAAAAGTAATTTTTGATGATATAAAAGTAGATGCAATAAAAATAGGAATGGTTTCAAAGATAGAATCTATAAAGACTATAAGTGAAGGCCTTAGAGAAATAAAAGATTTACCACCTATAGTTTTAGACCCAGTAATGGTATCAACTAGTGGATATAAGTTATTATCAGATGATGCAAAAGAAACCTTAATTAAAGAATTATTTCCATTAGCTACATTAATAACTCCTAATTTACCAGAAGTTGAAGAGATTTTAGGAATAAAAGTTGAAGATATGGAAGAGATGAAAGAAGCTGCAAAAGAATTAAAAAAACTTGGAGCAAAGTATGTCTTAATTAAAGGTGGACATTTAAAAAATGATGCTACTGACTTACTATTTGATGGAGAAAATTTTATATATTTTAAAGAACAAAAGATAAATACTAATAATACTCATGGAACAGGATGTACATTATCTTCAGCAATAGCTGCAAATTTAGCAAAGGGTATGAAGATAGAAGATGCAGTAAGGGAAGGAAAAGAGTATATAACTTTAGCCATAAAGCATAGTTTTAAACTTGGACATGGTTCAGGACCAACAAATCATTTTTATGAGTTATATAAGTAGTTATAAATAAAAATAAAGTGTCAATAATAGAAAAAAGAGGTGAAATTACTATGAATAATAAAGAAAAGGCACAGTATGCATTAAAGAAATTTTTTGGATATGATAAATTTAGAGTAGGTCAAATTAATATTATTTTAAATATACTATCTAATAAAGATGTATTTTGTATAATGCCTACAGGTGCTGGAAAATCTATTTGTTATCAAATACCTGCTTTAATTATGGAAGGAATAACATTAGTAATTTCTCCTCTTATTTCTTTAATGAAAGACCAAGTAGATTCTTTAAAAGAAAATGGAATAAGTGCTAACTTTATAAATAGTACTCAAAGTATAGAAGAAATAAGAAAAATATTAAAGGATGCTTCACTTGGAATTTATAAACTTATTTATATTGCACCAGAAAGGCTTGAATCAAAAATATTTATAAATATGATTAAAGATTTAAATATTTCTCAAGTTGCTGTAGATGAAGCACATTGTGTTTCTCAATGGGGTCATGATTTTAGAATAAGCTATGGATATATAAAGATTTTTATTGAACAATTAAATAAAAGACCAGTAGTTTCTGCCTTTACTGGTACTGCAACAGAAGAGGTTAAAAAAGATTCTATTAAACTCCTTGGAATTAAGAATCCTTATATATTTATAGGTGATATAAATAGAGAAAATCTTATAATAAATGTATATAAAGAAGAGGATAAATTAGAAAAAATAAAAGATATAATAAAAAAATATGAAGATGAGTCAGGAATAATATATTGTCTTTCTAGAAAAGAGGTTGAAATTCTTTATTTTAAATTAAAAGAATTAGGTTATAGGGTAGGAATGTATCATGGTGGTCTTCAAGATAATGAAAAAGAAAAATTTCAAGAGGATTTTCTTTTTGAAAGAATAGATATAATTATAGCAACTAATGCCTTTGGAATGGGTATAGATAAATCTAATGTAAGATATATAATACATTCAACTATCCCTAAAAATTTAGAAAGTTACTATCAGGAAATTGGTAGAGGGGGAAGAGATGGTCAAAAGTGTGGGTGTTATCTTTTTTATAATAGAATTGATATAAAAAGGGTAGAATTTATAATAAATAAAAGTAGTAATTTAAATAGAAGAGAGATAGCTTTAAGTAAGCTTCAATCAATGATAGATTTTTGTGAAGAGGATAATTGCTATAAAAATAACTTATTAAAATATTTTAATGTTCAAAAAGAAAATTTTTATTGTGGAACTTGTAGTAATTGTATAAAAAATGATAAGGTTAAAGACTTTACAAAAGAAGCACAAATGATATTATCAACAGTTTACAGAACAAGAGAAAAATATGGAATATCTGTAATTACAGATATATTAAGAGGAATAAATGGCCCTAAAATAATTCAATTTAATCTTAATAAGATAACTACATTTGGCTTAATGAAAAATTATACCATATCTTTTATAAAAAGCATTATTAAAGAAATGCTTACTTATGGATATGTAAATCTTAAAGAAGGAACCTATTCTATGCTTAGGTTAAATCAAAAGTCTATGGATATTTTATTAGGAAAACAAAAGGTTGTGTTTTTGTTAAAAGAAGATGAAAAACCAATTAATAAAGAATTATTTGAAAAGTTAAAAATTTGGAGAAGAATAAAGGCAAATAAAGAAAATATAAAACCATATATAATATTTTCAGATTCATCCTTAATAGAAATTGTAAACACCCTTCCTAAAAATTTAGAAGAATTAAAAGAAATAAGAGGGGTTGGAGAAAAGAAACTTGAAAGGTATGGTAAAGAAATAATAGATATTATTAATAATTAAAGGTCTTAATTTATAAAGTTTTTTATAAAATAGACCTTTAATTTTTATTTTTGAAAATATGTATTTATATTATTTTACTCAACAGAGGTTGATGGTTCAGAAGGTTCATATGGTTCGGTTGGCTCAGCAGGTTCAGTTGGCTCAGATGGTTCAGTTGGCTCAGTAGGTTCAGTTGGTTCAGTCGGTTCAGTTGGCTCAACTGGTTCAGATGGTTCAGTTGGGACAGCTTGTTCTATTTGTTCATTAGAACTAGGTTCTGTATAATCTTCATTTGCATTGGTATTTTCTTCATTAGTAATTTCTTCTTGAGAAGTTACAACCTCCTCTGTAGGTGTAGATGATTCTTCTATAGTTACAGTAGCAGTAGCTGTTGTTGTGGCAGTGGATGATTCTTCTTCTGGGGTAGCAGTAGCCGTTGCTGTAGAAGTAGTAACAGTTTCTTTTTTAGAATAAGTATTAGTTGAATTTTCTTCATAATCATTGGAAGTTTGAGTTGCTAATATAAATATAATTAGGGCAAACAATACTATAAATAAGAAAATCATTAATTTTGTCATAAAATCACTTTCTGTAAGTTTTAGTAAAAAATTAAGGCCTTTTTTATTTGAATCTTTCATATTTCCCTCCTATAAAATGATTTTAAATGAAATACTTACAATATTATACAATAAAAGCATAAATAATCAAAGTATTTTGTTAGATATAGTTAAATAAAAATTAATGCTAATAATTAAAAAATCATTAATTTAAGTCATAGAGTGTGACATAAGATGAATATATTAAAGTATAAAGGAGGGAGAAGGTATGAACTTTAGAGAATTTATTGAGAGTGATAGAGAAAATAGAAATAAAGAAAAATTTGAAGGGACTTTTTTAGATTATCTAGATATAGTAAAAAATAATCCAGATGTAGCAAAATTAGCTCATAAAAGAATACAGGATATGATTATAAGTAAAGGGGTAAAGGTATTAAAGGGTGAAGAAAATGCAAGGATAAGAAAAATTTATGGTAATGATGTTATTAGAAAATATGGCTTTTTTGAGAATGATTTTTATGGAATTGATAAAGTTATAATGAAGATAGCAAATTACTTTAATTCTGCTGCAATGAAAGGGGAAGAATCTAGACAAGTTTTATATCTAGTAGGTCCTGTTGGAGCTGGAAAATCTTCTTTAGTTGAAAGTTTAAAGAAAGCTTTAGAACATTGTGAGCCAGTATATTCATTAAAAGGATGTCCTATGCATGAAGAACCATTACACCTTGTTCCAAACCATTTAAGAGCTGAATTTGAAGAAAATCTTGGAGTACAAATTGAAGGAGACCTTTGTCCAATATGCAAATATAGATTGAAACATGAATATAATGGACGATATGAAGATTTCCCAGTGGAAAGAGTTAATTTTTCGATACGCTCAAGAAAAGGGGTAGGAGTAGTACCTCCAGTTGACCCTAATAATCAAGATACCTCAATATTAACAGGCTCAGTTGACATTTCAAAGATGGATATGTATTCAGAGGATGACCCAAGAATATTTTCTTTAAATGGAGCTTTTAATGTAGGAAATAGGGGATTAGTTGAATTTATAGAAGTATTTAAAAATGATGTTGAGTATCTTCATACAATAATAACAGCAACTCAAGAAAAATCAGTTCCTTCACCAGGAAAGGGAGCTATGATTTATTTTGATGGAGTTATTATAGCTCATTCAAATGAAGCAGAATGGAATAAATTTAAGTCAGACCATACAAATGAAGCAATATTAGACAGAATTGTAAAGGTAGAAGTTCCATATTGTCTTGAACTTGATGAAGAAAAGAAAATTTATGAAAAAATTCTTAAAAAGAGTAATTTTAAAGCCCATATTGCTCCACATACTATAGAAATAGCAGCTATGTTTGCCATATTATCAAGACTTACACCTTCTGCAAAGGTTGACCCTATGACAAAGCTTAAAATTTATAATGGAGAAGAAATTGTAGAAAAGGGTACCACAAAGAGAATTGACATTATGGAACTTAGAGAAGAAGCAGGCCCTTATGAAGGTATGAAGGGAATATCCACAAGATTTATTATAAAGGCTATTGATAATGCACTTTCTAATTCAGAATATGATTGTATAAATCCATTAAGCATAATGGAAAGTATAATAAAATCTATTAAAGAAATGGACATTGGAGCAGAGGATAAAAAGAGATATTTAGCTTTTGTCCAAGATAGTGTGAGAAAAGAATATAATAAAATTCTTGAAAAAGAAATTACAAAAGCCTTTATACATTCTTTTAAAGAACAAGCAGAAAGTTTATTTAATAATTATATAGATAATGCAGAAGCTTTTGTAAATAAGAGTAAGATAAAAGATAATTCAACAGGAGAAGAATTAAATCCTGATGAAGAATTTATGAGAAATATAGAAGAACAAATAGGAGTTTCTGAAAACTCAAGTAAAGGTTTTAGGGCTGATGTAACTTCATATATGTTCTATCTTGTAAGAAATGGGGGAAAAATAGATTATACATCTTATGAGCCTCTTAAAGAAGCAATTGAAAAGAAATTATTAGCTTCAGTTAAAGATTTGTCAAGAATAGTTACAAAATCAAGAGTAAGAGATAAAGAGCAAACAGAAAAATATAATGCTATGGTAGAAGAGCTTAAGAGTAAAGGATATTGTCTACATTGCTGTGATGTTATATTAAAATATGCTGCAAATAATTTGTGGAAGGATTGATAGTACATGGCAATCTTTAGAGATAATAGTGATAATTTTGTAGACCATGATAGGTCTATTGAGGATAGAAGAAGGCATAGACAATTAGTTGAAAAATCAATAAAGGAAAATTTAGGAGATATACTATCAGAAGAAAGTATTATAGGTGAAGGAAAAAATAAAAAGTTTAAAATTCCTATAAGAGGAATAAAAGAATATCAATTTATATATGGAAAGAATTCTAAAGGGGTTGCAACAGGAACAGGAGAAGAAAAAAGAGGAGAAAAAATAGCTTCAGGAAAACCTAAAAGTGGAAATGGAAAAGATAGAGCAGGCAATGAAGAAGGAGAAGATATATATGAAACTGAAATTACTTTAGAGGAAATTTTAGATTATATAGTGGAAGATTTAGATTTGCCTAATTTAGATAGAAAAAAATATTCTGATATATTAGTAGAAGCCTCTGGAAAAAAGCGAGGTTATCAAAAATATGGAATTAATCCAAGGCTTGCAAAGAAAAAAACAGTAATGTCTAAAATAGCAAGAAAACAAGGTAGAAAAAGAGCTTTAAGGGAAGCTGGAGTTGAAGAAGAAATTGAAAGATTTCCTTTTAAAGAAGAGGATTTAAGATATTATAAAGTAAAGAAAAAACCTAAAAGAGAAAGTAATGCAGTAATGATTTTTATTATGGATGTTTCAGGTTCTATGGATAATTCAAAAAAATACTTAGCAAGGTCATTTTTCTTTGTTTTATCTAAATTTTTAAGAAAAAAATATAATAATATAGCCTTTGAATTTGTTTCCCATACTACTGTTGCAAAGCATGTAGATGAAGATGAATTTTTCCATAAAGCAGAATCTGGAGGAACTTATATATCAAGTGGATTAAATATGGCATTAGAAATTATAAAAGAAAAATATCCTCCAATGATGTGGAACATATATCCTGTATATGCATCTGATGGAGATAACTGGTCTGAAGATAATGAAAATGCAGTAAAGGCTGTAAAAGAACTTTGCAAAGTTAGTAATATGTTTGGATATGCAGAGCTTCTTCCTTCAACTTATTCAACTACAATGTATTTTAAATTTACTAATGAAGTTAAAGAAAAAAATTTTACTCCAGTAATTGTAAGGGAAAAGAAGGATTTATGGAGTGCATTAAAGCTTATGCTTACTAATGAAATGAGGGAGGATGGAAGGTGACATACAGTTTAAGAGAATTAGAAGAATGGAATAAAAAAATAGAAAATAAGGCTCTAGAATTAGGATTAGATTTTTATCCACAGGAATTTGAAATAATAGGTTTTAATGAAATGATAGGTTATGAAGCTTATTTAGGTATTCCATCTAGGTATCCTCATTGGAGTTTTGGAAAAGCATATGAAAAAAATAAAACCCTATATTCATTAAATTTAACAGGGCTTCCTTATGAGATGGTTATAAATTCTAATCCTTGTTTAGCTTATTTAATGAAAGAAAATACTTTATTACTTCAAATATTAACTATGGCACATGTGTATGGACATAATGATTTCTTTAAAAATAATAGACTTTTTAAAGAAGGAACAAGAGCTAGTCATTCTTTAGAAATGTTTAAACTTGATGGAGATATTATAAGAGAATATATAAATACTCCAGGAATAGGATATGAAAAAGTAGAAAGAATATTAGATGCAGCTCATGCTATAAGATATAACATAGGTAGAATTATTGGAAGAAAAGAAAGAAGCCAAGAGGAAATAAAAGAAGCTTTAATTAAAGAATATGAGAGAAAATTAGACAATAAAAGTGCCTTAGATAATGAAGAAATAAAGATGCCTAATTTAGAAAAGGTACCACTTGAACCTTGTGATGATGTAGTTGGATTTATTATAGATTATGGTAATCTTCAAGAATGGGAAAAAAATATATTAAAAATAGTAAAAAGAGAAACAGAATATTTTCTTCCTCAAGTTGAAACAAAAACTATAAATGAAGGTTGGGCTAGTTATTGGCACTATACTATATTGAAAAATTTAGACCTTGATGAAAATCTTCATTTTGAATTTCTAAAAAGACATAATGATGTGGTAGCTCCAATTATTGGAGGAATAAATCCATACTATATAGGTTTTAAGATATTTCAAGATTTAGAGAATAAATATGGAAGAGAAAAAATATTTGAAGTAAGAGAAGTAGAAAGAGATGCTTCATTTATAAGAAGATATTTAACTTTAGATTTATGTGAAGAATTAAATTTATTCCAATATGGAAAGAGAAATTTTGATTATTATATTGAAGAAGTATCTGATGAGGATGGTTGGAAAAAAATTAGAGATAATCTTGCCTTTACTAGTGGGTTAGGAGCAATACCTTATATAAGAGTAATAGATTTAAATGTAAAAGATAATACATTAACTCTTGAGCATGTTTATGATGGGAGAGAATTAGATATAGTTTATGCAAAGCATACAATTAAGTATATTCAAAGGTTATGGGGAAGAAAGGTAAAGCTTATAACAAAATCAAAAGATTTTAAAGAATTTGTTATTAACTGTAATGAAAGTGGAGAAATTACACTAACAGATAGTAACCATTAATACTTTTTTGAATAAAGTAAAATTGTAATTAATTTATTTGGAGCTTAAAATGAATATAAAAGGAAGTCAAACAGAAAAAAATTTATATAAAACTTTTGCAGGTGAATCAAGAGCAAGAAATAAATATACATTTTATGCTGAAGAAGCTAGATGTGAAGGCTATAGATGGGTGGCAGAAATATTTGAAGAAACTGCAGAAAATGAAAAGGCACATGCTAGAGAAGCAATAAAAAGGTATTTAAAAAAAGTAAAAAGCACTGAATGTAATTTACAAGATGCAGCAAAGGGTGAGATGGAAGAAAATAAAAAAATATATAAAGAATTTCAGGAAGTAGCAGAAAAAGAAGGTTTTTATGAAATTGCTAAGTTTTACAAAGAACTTAGAGAAGTTGAAGAAGAGCACGAGAAAAGATTTTTAAAACTTTTAGATATGATAAAAAAAGATAGAATGTTTAAAAGCGAAGAAAATATTATGTGGCAGTGTATGAATTGTGGATATATATATGAAGGAAAAGAAGCACCAGAACATTGTCCGTTATGTAAGTATCCTAGAGAATATTTTAAACATTATTGTGAAATTAAATAATTACTAAGGAGATGATGAAATGTATTATAATTTTCCAAAGGATTATTTAATTCCAGTAATTAATGATTATGTAAATAAAGATACTAAAGGATTTAGATTTAAAGAGGAATCTGAGAATCTTGAAGATGAATACATTAATTGTGAAGAAAATGAGAATATAGAATATTATGATGATGAATATGCAAAAATGTGTACAGAGAAAGTAAATGAGTTATGATAGTATAATTGAAAAAAATTATAATGATTTAAATAATCTTACAGCTCTTCTTAGAAATTATATTGATATGTATAGAATACTTATAAGTGGAGCTGTAGAGTTAAATAGTAATTCTGTAAGCAAAAAAGGTGATTTAAAAGATTTAATGGGAAGGGTAGAGACTATTGGAGATATTATTGATGACCTTTTAAAGATTGTAAAGAAATGTGAAAACTCATATGCAAAATATTGTTATATAAAAAATGAATTGATTTCAGTAAATAAAGAAAAAGAAAAAATTAAAGCAGAGCTTAATGAAGAATTAGAAAATGAATAAATAAAAGCCCTCTTTTAGCAAAAGATACTTAAAGAGGGTTTTTATTAAACCTTTTTTAATTTAATATTGCTTACCATAAGGTAAGAACCTAAAATCATAAATACAATAGATAATATAACAGGAATATAAATATAATTTGATACTAATACTAAAAGAGCTAGAAAACATCCTATTATAGTTATAGGAACTCCTGTAAAAATACCATTAAAGGTTGATGTGTTATATCTTGCAAGTCTAAATGCCCCACATATAGGAACAGTAATTAATATTGCTACTCCAATAAGTCCTCTTGGTCCTATTAAATTAAGATTAAAACATGTATACATTAATAGTGAAGGAGCTACTCCAAAGGAAACTAAATCTGAAAGAGAATCTAGTTCTTTTCCTAATTCACTAGAAACATTAAGAAATCTTGCAATCCTTCCATCATACCTGTCTACCAAGCCTGCTAATAATATAAATACACTTGATAAGATAAATTTTTTTTCTGAAGTTAATAATAGTGAAATAACGCCACATGATAAATTTATAAAGGTAAAAATGTTAGGAATACAACTTTTTTTCATATAACCCTCTCCTAAAAAACTAATAAAAATAATTCCAAACTTATAGTACATCATTATATCATAAAATAAAAGAGAATATAAGAGGGTTTATAGATTTACTTATTTTAACATAAATCTCATGTAGTTTGTACATGGACAGTATTTATTATGAGTGATATAATTTTAATTATATTTATAATGTGGAGGTATATTTATGAAAAAAGTAAGATTTATATATAATCCCTTTTCTGGTGAAGGAAGTATTCTAAATAAAATTGATAAAATTATTGAAATTCATGAAGAAAGAGATTATCAAATCGTACCTTTTAGAATATCAAAAAATAAGGGAATAAAAGAAGCATTAGAAATAGTAGATGAAAGTTATAGTTATATTTTAATAGCTGGGGGAGACGGAACTGTAGATGTACTTTTAAATGCTATGAAAGAAAAAGGATTAAATTTACCAATAGGTATATTACCAGTAGGTACAGCTAATGACTTTGGAAAATTTATTAACATGCCTCAAGATATTGAAGAAGCTTGTAAACAGATACTATCTTCAAAACCAGTAAAGGTAGATATAGGAAAGGTTAATGATAGATATTTTATAAATGTTGCAAGTACAGGACTTTTTACAGATGTTTCTCAAAAGACAGATGTAGCATTAAAAAATGCAGTAGGAAAACTTGCATACTATATAAAGGGTATAGAAGAACTTCCTAATTTTAGAAAATTAAAAATAAAACTTAAATCTAAAGAAGTAAATTATGATGGTGAAATGTATCTAATGTTAATATTTAATGGTCAAACTGCAGGAAACTTTAAATTAGCTACAAGGTCTAGTGCAATGGATGGACTTTTAGATGTTATAGTAATAAAAGCTGTTCAGATATTCGAAATACTTCCATTATTTATAAAGGTGTTAAAGGGAGAACATTTAGATTCTAATAAAGTAATTTACTTTAAAACTGATGATTTATATATAGAATGTGAAGAAGGAATAGTAACAGATATAGATGGAGAAAGAGGACCAGATTTTCCATTACATATTGAATGTATTAAAGATGCAATTGAAGTTTTAGGAATAAAAGAAGAAAACAATTAATAATATTAAGTGATAGTTTTTTATGGAGTGACTTTTAGTGATAATAGGCTATTACATCTTTTTATTAATTATAATATTTTTAATATTTTCTCTTATGAAAAAGAATATGTATATGCTGCCTATTAAAATAAAGATATATATGCAGGTAGGTGTAGGATTAATCCTTATAAGATATTTATCTTTAATTTTTATTTCTATTTCAAATAGTGGAAAATATATTTATCTTTTAAAACCAATTTTATTTTTAAATTATTTGACAATTCCACTTATTTCATTAGTGTTAATGTATGTATATTTAAGATGGGATAAAATAAGTTTTAATATTATATATGCTATAGCTGGTATTATGATAATATTATACTTATGTGGAATAAACTTATTAGATGGAAAAATAATGTTTAATTCAAATTATGGGTATACTATTAGATTAAATAATGAAATGTTATTATTTGTATTGTATTTAATTATAATAGGAATTATGTTTTTATTTTCAGTTTATTATTTAGATAAACCTAATAGTAATAAAAAAGGGATGACATTATTAATAATTGCTTTTTCTATAGTTTTAATAGAAAATACTGTTTATATAGGAGGAGTAAAAATTTTTCCTTATCCAATAATAGGAGATGGGATTTTTATAGGAATAGTAAATTTAGCAGTAAATACATTTAAAAAATAATAGGTTACTGTACAATGATTTTTAATTGTGCAGTAACCTATTTGTTTATCTTCTTTTATTTCTAGATTTTTTGCTATGACTTGAAGGTTTCTTTTTTGTTTGAACATTACTAGAAGAGTTAAAATTAGTATTTATTTTAACAGATTTATTTTTCTCTTTTCCTTTACTTTGTCTTGGAGGATTTGAAGAAATAAGGCAATCTTTACCATTACCTATTAAATCTGTTCTTCCAGCTTTAATAAGAGCTTTTTTAACAATTTCATAGTTTTTAGGAACTGCAAATTGTATAAGTGCTCTTTGCATATTCTTTTCTTCTTGAGTTTTAGGAGTATATACTTTTTCTCCTGTTAAAGGATTAAATCCAGTATAGTATATTGTTGTTGAAAGACTTCCTGGTGTTGGATAGAAGTCTTGAACCTGTTCAGGAGTATATCCCATCTTTTTAACATATTGTGCAAGCTCTATTGCAGCATTTAAGTCAGAACCAGGATGAGAAGACATAAGATAAGGAACTAAAAATTGTTTTTTATTAATCTTTTTATTTATATCAAAATATTTTTGTACAAATTTATCATAAACTTCTCTTGTTGGTTTTCCCATTTGAGCTAAAACTCTAGGAGTAACATGCTCTGGAGCTACTTTAAGTTGACCACTTATATGATATTTGCAAAGTTCTTTAAAGAAAGTGTCATCTTTATCATGTATTAAATAATCATATCTTATACCAGAACGAACAAAGACTTTTTTAACTCCTTCTATAGAACGTACTCTTCTTAAAACAGATAAATATTCTTTATGGTCTATAATAAGATTTTTACAAGGTCCTGGGAACATACATTGTCTGTTTTTACAAGTTCCATGTTCTATTTGGACTTTACAAGCTCTATGTCTAAAGTTAGCAGTAGGGCCTCCTACATCATGAATATATCCTTTAAAGTCAGGAAGTTTTGTTAATAATTTGGCTTCATCAACAATAGAATCTGCATTTCTTGTTTGAATAACTCTTCCTTGATGGAAAGTTAAAGCACAAAAAGAACAGGAACCATAACATCCTCTATGACTTGTAATTGAAAATTTAACTTCTTGTATTGCAGGTATTCCACCACTAGCTTCATATATTGGATGATAAGTTCGCATAAATGGAAGATTATAAGTAAAGTCCATTTCCTCATTTGTTAAAGGAACTTGAGGAGGATTTTGAACTAAATATCTATCACCATGTTTTTGAACTATCATGTGACCTCTTATAGAATCTTGCTCATAATATTCGCTCTTATAAGCTTCTCCATAAGCTTTTTTATCATTTGATACTTCTTCAAAAGAGGGAACTTCTATATAATTTGAAAGATTATCAATATTTTTAGTTACATAGCATGTTCCCCTAATATCAGTCATATCACTTATTTTTGAACCATATCTAAACATTTCAGCTATTTGAATTGTTGTTTTTTCACCCATTCCATAGCTTAAAAGGTCAGCTTTAGAATCTAATAAAATACTTCTTCTTACTTTATCAGACCAATAATCATAATGAGCAAATCTTCTAAGACTTGCTTCAATACCTCCTATTATTATAGGAATATCTTTAAAAGCTTCTCTTATTCTGTTGCAATAAACAATAACAGCTCTATCAGGTCTAAAGCCAGATTTTCCACCAGGGGAGTATAAATCATCATGTCTTTTCTTTTTTGCAGCAGTATAGTGATTTACCATAGAATCTATATTACCTGAATTAACCAAGAAGGCATATTTAGGAGTTCCTAGTTTTTTAAAATCTTCAACACTATCCCATTTTGGTTGAGGGATAATTCCAACTGTAAAGCCTTGAGATTCTAAAGTTCTTCCAATAATAGCTGTTCCAAAAGAAGGGTGGTCAACATAAGCATCACCAGTTACTATTATAAAATCTAATTGGTCTATATTTCTTTTTTTTAAATCTTCTTTGCTAATAGGTAAAAAATCTTTAGCTAAATTCATTATATTAACTCCATTTCTATTTAAAACTATTTATATTATCTTGTATAGCATTGTTTTTAAATATATCAGAACCTGCAACAAGCATATCAGCACCAGCTTCTAGCATTTCTTTATAGTTTGTGCTTTTTATACCTCCATCAACACTTATTTTAAAATCTAAGTTTTCAGCTTTTCTTATAGCATCTAATTCTTTAACTTTATCAATAGTGAAAGGTATTAATGATTGTCCTCCAAAGCCTGGGTTAACCCCCATTACTAAAACTAAATCTAGGTCTTGAAGTAAGTGTTTTAATGATGAAACAGGTGTTCCAGGATTTATAGCAATACCAGCCTTTACATTGTAAGACTTAATATTTTGTATTAATCTGTGAATATGATGGTTTCCTTCTAAATGAACAGTAATCATATCAGCACCACTTTTAACAAACTCTTCTATATAATTTGCAGGATTTTCAATCATTAAATGCACATCAAAAGTCATTTTTGTAATTGGTCTTAAAGACTTTATTACAGGAAATCCAAAAGATATATTAGGAACAAAGTGTCCATCCATAATGTCTATATGTACTACTTCTATTCCATTATTTTCAAGCTCCTTAACTTGAGCACCTAAATTTGCAAAATCAGCAGATAAAATTGATGGTAAAATAAATTTCATTATCATTCTCCTTACATTAAAAATATTTACTAAACACAATTTTAACACAGTAAGATTTTTGTATCAATAAAACAA
>ONGV01000060.1 GCA_900317445.1 uncultured Eubacteriales bacterium
CTTTAAAAATGCTGTTATATCCTTAATTTCTTCCCTTCTAAAAAACTTATATTGGTCAACAAGGGCAAATTCATATTTAGAGGAATTGTTTTTTAAATACTCACTTAATTCAATATTTACAAAATTACTTCTAGTTAATATACATATTTTCTTTTTAGAATTATCCTTATTATAAATTTCATCTATTTCTTTTTTTATATATTCTGCCTCTTCTTTTCTACTTGAAAGAGATTTATAGGTTATCTTCTCTCCTTCGCTATCACTTACAGCTTCAATATCATTTAAATAAACTTCTTTATATTCAGCATTAAAAGCACTTTTTAAATATTCATCTGAAGCTTTAGTAAGAAGTTTAGTTCCTCTATAGTTTTTTGAAAATTGTATTATTTTAGGATTATATTTATTTTTAAAATCTTCTTCAATTTTTTTAGGATTTGACCCACGCCATCCATAAATTGTTTGAAATTTATCTCCACAAAAAACTATATTATTACCTTGAAAAATCTTTTCTATTATTTTATATTCTAAAAGGCTTGTATCTTGAACTTCATCAATATTTATATACTTATATTTATTTCTATAGTTATTAACAATCTCTTCATCTTCAAACAATTTTTTTGCTTCTATTATTAAATCACTAAAATCAAGCATATGATTTTTTCTAAGTTCATTATTATACTTATTAACAAGTACATCACCATATCTTTCAAGAGCATTAAAAAGATTATTATCTAAAACTCTTTCATATCTTTCTTTTAATGTACATATCTCTTTAATTTCTTCTCCTTTTTCATTAAATAAATATTTAATTACCCTTTTATAATCATTAACTGTATCTTCTGTAATATAATTCAACTTAATTCTTGTATCTTTTACCATTGAAATAAAGTCATACATAGATTTAAGTGAAAAAATATTATTAATTTTTTCTATTATTTCTTTACTATCTTCTTCATCTATTATAGTAAAGTCTGTAAAAATATCTGTTTTTCTTTTTGCATTGTCTTTTATTATTTCTAAGCAAAATGAATGAAAGGTTTTAACTGTTATATCCTTTGAATCCTTAGAAACTGCCTTTTCTATTCTTTCTTTCATTTCCTTGCAAGCTTTATTCGTAAAGGTTATACACAATATTTCATTAGGATTTGCTTTATTATTTTTTATTATATTTACAATTCTTTCAGATATTGCTTCAGTTTTTCCAGTTCCTGCTGAAGCAATAAGCAATATATTTCTATCTAATTCATCTATTAATTCTTTTTGCTCTTTGTTAGGTATCACTTTCGTTAAATCCTCCTATTTTTTAAACAAATTAAACTTTCATCAACTTACTGCTTTTTTCTTATATATGGATTTTTATAAAAAGAATAGGCAAGTTGTAAACACATAAGGCACCAAATAACTGGCTCACAAATAATTACTCCAAAATACTTTAAACTTGGAATAAATAATATAACAAACACTATCTTTCCAAAAAATTCAATAATACTTGAAACTAATGGGATTAATTTTTCACCTAAGCCTTGAAGTGCATTTCTTAGGTTTAATAATATTCCAAGTACTGCATAAAAAGGTGCATTTATTATCAAATATCTTGCTCCATTATTAATAACAACCTGTTCATTAGAGCCTGATAAATACTTTATAAGTGTAGGTGCTAAAAATATTAAGACAATTGTAATGGTAATTCCCCAGATTATTGACAATATATTTGAATAATTTACTGCTTTTTTTATTCTATCTTTTTGGTTTGCTCCTTTATTTTGAGAAACAAAAGTTGCTAAACTTAATGATAAAGAAGCAGCCGGTATCATAGCAAATGAGTTTAACTTACGTGCTGCAGTATGTCCTGCAATAATTAAATATCCTAAATTATTTATTGCTTTTTGTAATATAACTGTTCCCGCTGATACAATTAAAAGCATAACACCCATAGATAATCCTTGTCCTAATAATTCTTTAAATAATTCCTTATCAAAAATAAAATGTTCCTTTTTAGGTATGAGAATTGGACATTTTAAATAAATATAAATAATACATAAAATAGCTGAAATTCCCTGTGCAATAATTGTTGCTATAGCTGCTCCTTTTATTCCCATATTAAATTGTGTAATAAATACTATATCTAATACAATATTTAATAAAGAAGATATTATAAGAAATACTAAAGGAATAATACTATTTCCAATAGCCCTTAAAAATCCTGCACAAAGATTATATAAAAACATAACACCAACAAACATAGTAACTGTAGAAATATATGAATATGATTCTTCTAAAATATTTTCTGGAGTATTTAAAAGCTTTAATAACGGAAGTAAAAATAATATTGATATAAGCATTATTATAACTGTTATTCCCACCCCTATAATTATTGAACCAACTACTGATTTTTTTACCATATCTTTATCATTTGAACCATAACTTCTTGCTGTAACAATACTAAGTCCATTACCTACCCCTAAGGCAAAACCTACTAATAATTCATACACTGCTGCACAAGCACCCATTGCTGCTAAGGATTCATCTCCTAAGTAATTTCCAACAATTGTTATATCAACAGTATTATATAACTGCTGAAATAAGTTTGATATAAAAAGTGAAATTGCAAAAATTATTAGTGATTTTAAAATTTTTCCCTTTAATAAATCTACATTCATCTTTAACATTTTTCCTCCAAATCATTTGTATATATTTTATTATTTTTTCTTTAATGTTTCTTCTAAATTAATAACTAATTTTATTCTTAATCCTTCATCTTCTATTTCTAAATTTTCAAGTTCTACTCCATTAAAATTTTCTTTATTTATTATTACAGCCCCTTTAGTAAACTCAATATTTTTATCTTCTTCAGGAAACCAATCTTTTATAAAGCTATCCATTATTAAATTAACTATCCATTTAGGTAATTTTATATCTAAAAGCTTAAGTTCCTCTATATTAATAACTAAATCCTTATTATTATTTAATTTTGGAGAAATTTTCACTTTAATAGGTGTGCTTATTTTTTTTGTTACTTTATAATCAACAGAAATAGTAATAGATTCTTTTTCTGTATAAAGTGCTACATTCTTCATTTTTTCATTTTCTGTTTTTTCTAAAAAATAATTTATTCCATTTAATATAGCTTCTTTTGGTGCAAATAAAGTTCCCTGAAGACTTACAGGATCACTTATTATTTCTAAATTTTCAGCTTTTATTCCAGCTATAGAATTTAAAAATTCTAACACCTCAGAATTATATACAGTTGAGTTTGAAGGTGTTTCTTTTACCTTTTCTTCTTTTCCTTTTAAAGAACTTGCAAAAAACATTCCAAATGTAAAGGCTATTATTATAGAAATCACTAAAAAAATAACCTTTTTATTTTTTAAATTTCTTAATTTTTCATTCATACTAACTTCTCTCCAGTAAAAAAATATATTTTTATTTTAGCATATAAAAAACAGTAAAAAAATAGAGCCATTTATTATTTAATAGCTCCATTTCCTATTTTTTAATTTAACAGCTTTAAAATTTATATTTTTTAATTTTAAGGCTTATTTTCCATTAATTTTTATATGTAAGATTTCATTTTTTGATGGAAAGGTATAATGAAATCCCCATTCTCCAGCACCTGAACTTACTATAGCATTCATGTTGTTAAATTTTTCTAGTCCATATACCATATAATTTGCCATTTTAACAAAAGTATATGTAACTGGAAATTGTTCTCCATGGGTATGACCACTTAAAACTAAATCCACATCATATTCTGATAAAGTGTTATATTCTAAAGGTTCATGTGTAAGGACTATAACTGGTTTTGAAAAATCTATTTGATATTTAGAAACAATATTTTTAAAATCATATCGATTACTATAATAATCTTTTCTTCCAACTATTGTAATTCCATTAGCCATTTGTATTTCGTCTTGCAATATATTTATTCCATATTTTTTAAATAGCTGGTCTGCTTCTCCCCCTCTAAAACCTTCATGGTTTCCAAGTACTGCATATATACCATATTTACTTTTCATTTTTGAAAAAGCATCTAATATATAATTTACATTTTCATCAGAGGTATTTTCATCTATTATATCTCCTGTTAAAAATATAAAATCTGGCTCAATTTTATTGTTCTTTTTAACAATATCATCAACACTTTTTTTGTTAGTACCTATTCCCATATGGGTATCTGTAATCATTACTATATCATAGCTTTCTTTATCTAATTTTTTTTCACAAGATATTTCATAGGTTTTAACTTTTATTTTACTAGCATTAGTATAGCCTGCTATTCCTACTATACTCATTAAAATTAATATACATACTACTATTTTTTTACTATTTATTACTTCTAAAGCCTTTTTCTTTTTTGTTTTCTTTAATAAAAATGCTAATAGTTTTCTTATTAAAAGAAGAAGTGAGCCATAGGTTATAATAATAAAATAAATAGCTGAAAAAAACATCATTATATTTTTAGCATATGTATTTGAAATATTTTTAAAAAACATAATAGAATATATCATGTTTCCTAAAAGTATTATTTGACATAAAGCATAAATGCTAATTGTAATAGCTGAATATTTTTTACTTTTTCCTTTAAGATTAAAAGGGAAAAATAAAACTATACCAGATAATAATATAAGAAGAATTATTATCATTAATAAAAGCCATAAAATCATGTTAGTTATTCCTCCTACTGTTACAAATATTACTCTTATAAGTAAATAATAATACCTAAAGCTAACTCTAAGTCAATACTTTATATAAAAAATACCTTAGATATATTTTTCATATCTAAGGCTATTTTTTACTTTCATCGCCATCAAATTCTAATTCTTTAGAAATTAAAACATCATCATTTTTTCTTAATACAAATAATTTTTCTTTTATTTTATACATACTAAAAATTATCTAACATTAAATTTCACTTTTTTCCTTACCCATTAAAAAATCATAAAGATTAAGATGGATTATTCCATCCTTTGACATATCTATTCTATCCATTGTTACTAAATATTTAGGATAATTATCTTTAATAGAATAAAATGGAACAAATTCACGTTTTTCAACTGACTCATCAAGAACAGACATACTAACTTGCATATAAAGTTTTTTATCTCCCTTTAATGCAATGAAATCTATTTCCATATCTTTATTTTTTCCTACACTTAAGTTATATCCTCTTCTAAGAAGCTCAATATATACAAGATTCTCTATTACATGTCCAAGATTCCCAGTTCTATATCCAATCATTTTATTTCTAAGACCTAAGTCCACCACATAATATTTACCATTTGTGCGTAATCTCTCTTTCCCTCTTATATCATATCTTTCACATTGATATAAAATATATGCATTACACATTTGCTTTAAATAGTTATCTATAGCATCTACTGATATTTTATGCCATTCACTTTTTAATGTATTTGCAATAGAACTAGCTGATAAATTGTTTCCAATATTGTCAAAAACAAATTTAGCTACTTTATAAAAATTCCCTTCATTATGTATATTACCACGAAGTAATATATCTCTACTAAAAATAGAATCAAAAAGACCTGAAGTTATAGAATCCATTAAATCTTCATTTTCTGTAAGAGCAACTGCTGGAAAAGAACCTTTTCTCAAATATTCATTAAAATATATTTCTGAAGGTTTTTCCTTATCATATCCTCTAAAATCAATAAATTCACTAAATGATAATGGATATACTTTTATCTCTATATATCTTCCTGAAAGATAAGTAAGATATTCTCCTGAAAATATTCTTGAATTAGAGCCTGTTACATATAAATCAACATTATAACTTACATTAATGCTATTAATTACCTTTGCCCATTCTTCAATCTCTTGAACCTCATCTATAAGCAAATAATATTTATCCTCATCTAAGATTTTTTCACTTAAATATTTATGAAGTTCCTCACCTTTTGTTAAATTTTGATATTCAAACTTTTCATAATTAATTTCAATTATATGGTCTTCTGATATTTTTTGCTTTTTTAAATAATCTGCATACATTTTTAATAAAAATGACTTTCCACTTCGCCTTACTCCTGTTATTACTTTTACAAAATCATTATCCTTAGTTTGTATTATTTTTTCTAAATAATCTTTTCTCTGCTTCATAATCCTCTCCTAACATAATTATTTCTACCATATATATTATTTTATAGTATATCACTAAACCTTTAAATTTTCAATTTTCAGCTTTATGATTACAAAACTTTTATTTTTTAATAAAAATATTTATATTATCCTTAAAAATATATTTTTATTAATTTTTTTAGGATTATTACCTTTAAATTTTTATTTTTAATTATTTTTTATGTTATTAACCTGTAAAATTTATATATTTTTAGGTTTTATTATATTGTATGCAATATATTATATTTCATTCTCAAAATATAATTATTTCTAC
>ONGV01000200.1 GCA_900317445.1 uncultured Eubacteriales bacterium
TAATGAGGTTAAATCTGTAACATCATAAGACACTTTATTTTCTGTTGTCATATTTTTCCTCCAAACTTACATTCGATATTTATCTTTACTTATAAAATATACTTATTTTTATAGTAAATGTCAAAGGTAAATCAACCAAAAAATAGGGGCTGTTGCATCAAGAAATATCATTTCTTTGTGCAACAATCCCCTTTTATTCTTTGTTATACTAAAAAATTTTATTTAAAATTTAATTATGTGATTTTACCAGCTTCCGCCACCTCCACCACCAGAGCCTCCACCTGATGAACCTCCACCTGATGAACCTCCACTGCTTGATGATGGACTAGATGACATAGCTTTAGAGGCAGAAGTCATAGTTGAAGCCATAAATGCTCCAAAGGTTGCAGTAGTAAAACTACTTCCAGAATACCAATCTGGTGCTTTTAATGATATATCTTCAAACTTTTTAATCCATTTATCTGATACTCCAAGCACATAAGTAAATGGTAATATATTATAGAAATAATTTGGGTCTTGAAAAACTAATTCTTCTAGTCTTTCTTTTTCTGCTTTTTCTAAGAATTCTTTAAATCCTAATATTTTACCTAAAACTTCATTTCCATATCTTGTTCTCTTTTTAAATTTTTTAAATACTATTCCCATTATAATTATACTCAAAATACCTATTATATATGTAATTACATATAACCTATCTTGTATTATTGATGGCACTACCATAAAAGCGAAAGGCATTCCTCCAAAAAGTAAACCCCATAAAATTATGAACATTTTTATTGACATATCATTATTTGTAGATAACATAAATATCATAACTGAGAAGCCTAATCCTGGAAACAACAATGCAAATGGTAAAGCCCCTACTCCTAAATATTCAATAACTGGCTTACAAGTTATTATAATAAATGTTAAAATCATCATAACAAAAATAATATATCTTTTTCTTAATAAGTCCTTTTGAAATATTTCATATTTATTTTCTTTATCATTTAAAATATTAGTTATTTTATTAACTGTTCTATAAAATTTATTATATAAATCTTTACATGTAACTTCATTTTTTGTTTTAAAAAGACCTTGTAAAAAAATTCTTTCTATTTCATTATTTCCATCATATTCTTTAAGCTTTCTTATTATAAAGTTCTTACTTTTAAATAAACTTCTTTCCTCTTTTTCTCCAATTTCAATATAACCTTTATCAGCTAGATATACTAACAAAGAAACTACATCTTCATTATTTGCAAAGCCTTTATATAAAAAGCCTACTTCTGCACTATTAAATCCTTCTGGTGGATAAAATTCTACAGTTTTTACTAAAGGGAATTTTTCACCTAATTTAATTGATAAAACTATTGAAGTTATTAAAAATATTATTGGTAATGCAATTGCTAAAATTGTAAATAAACTTAAATTACTACTTGCACCTACAAAATATCCTTCAGGTAATTCTAATCTAACAGTTAATGCTTCTCCTGGATTTAATGTGCCAAAAAATCCTCCTGTAATTACATTTCCATCTACACTATAATAAATATCACTACTATCTACAGTTCCATATGTCCCTTTTGAAAAACCTAACTTACTTTCATCAAATTCCTTTGGCATTGTTATAGTAAATGTTACATTGCTAATAGTTGTATCCCATTCATTACCAATTATATTATAATAAAATTCATCATAATCCTTTCCAGTATCTTTTCCTAAATTATATAAATAGCTTATTTTATATTCTTTTTCTCCAGTTAAAGTTATATCTGCATCTCCAATTTTTATTACTTTATTTCCATTTTCATTTGAAGTTGTAAAGTTTTCATTTACTTCTATGTCACTTATTTTTGCTCTATTGTATGAAGTTGTTCCATCTAACCTAACCACTTTATTTTTTGTTGGAATTTTTCTAAATATTCCATGCTTTTCAGTATTAAAAAAAGCATCAATAGTTTCTGTAATATCAAAAGTGTTATTTTCATTTACATTAATACTAACATCATAAGAATCTAATGTATAATCATATTCATCAGCCATTACATTTAAAGGCATAAAGGAAATCATAAAAATTGCTATTATACTTAATATCTTTTTCATTTTATCCCCCTTTATCTTCCCCTAAAATTCTACCTTTATATTTTCTCTTTCTGAATTTGAAGCTTCAAACATTTTTATTTCTTTATAGCCAAATATTTTTGCAATAATATTACTAGGAAACATTAATATTTTATTATTAATATTTTTTACAACTGCATTATAATATTTTCTTGAATTTGCAATATCCTCTTCTATTTTTGACAACTGATTACTTAAATTTAAAAAGTTTTGATTTGCCTTTAAATCTGGATAGCTTTCTGCTAAAGCTATTATCTTTGATATTCCACTATTAATTTTTTCATTAGCTTCGATTTTTTCACTTTGTGACATATCATCATATGCACTATTTCTTAAATTAATTACAGATTGAAGTGTATCTTTTTCATACTTTGCATAACCTTTTACTGTTTCAACAAGATTAGGAATTAAGTCCCATCTTTTTTTTAAGTAAACATCCATTGTTGCAAACGCTTCTTTTACTGAATTATTTAACTTTACTAATGAATTATATGTAACTAAAACATAAATTGCTATTAATATCAATACCCCAATTAAAATATAAATTTTCAAATATATCCCTCCTTTTTCTATATAATAACATATTTTACTAATGAAATGAATAAATATTCCAATATTTATACATAAAAAGGATTCCTTAATAGTAAATGTGAATATACATAAAAAAAGCAGCCTTAAAAGACTGCTTTTTTTATTATTTATTTTACTTTATATTAAACAATACCTTGAGCCATCATTGCAGTAGCAACTTTCATGAATCCAGCTATGTTTGCTCCCATTAGGATATTTCCTTCATGTCCATATTCCTTAGCAGCTTCGCTTGCATTCTTGTATATGTTCTTCATTATTCCTTGAAGCTTTTCATCAACTTCTTCAAATGTCCATGATAATCTCATGCTGTTTTGTGACATTTCAAGAGCTGAACAAGCAACTCCACCAGCATTTGCTGCCTTAGCAGGTCCAAATAATATTCCATTAGATTGGAATACTTCAATAGCTTCTAATGTTGAAGGCATGTTAGCTCCTTCAGAAACACATTTAACTCCGTTCTTAACTAAAAGTTCAGCTGATTCTTTATCTATTTCTCCTTGAGTTGCACATGGAAGAGCTATATCACATTTAACTGACCATATTCCCTTGCATCCTTCATGGTATTCAGAACCTGGAACTAAATCAGCATATTCTTTAATTCTTGCTCTTCTAACTTCTTTAATGTCCTTAACTACATCTAAGTTAACTCCGTTTGGATCGTAGATATATCCGTTAGAATCACATAAAGCAACTACTTTTGCTCCTAATTGTGTAGCCTTTTGAGTTGCGTATATAGCAACGTTACCAGAACCAGAAATTACAACTGTCTTTCCAGCAAAGCTTGTTCCATTATCCTTTAACATTTCTTCTGTGAAGTAAACTAAACCAAATCCTGTAGCTTCAGTTCTAGCTAAACTTCCTCCAAAAGTTAATCCCTTACCAGTTAAAACTCCTTGGTCATTAGCTCCTCTTAGCTTTTTATAATATCCGTAAAGATATCCAATTTCTCTTCCACCAACACCAATATCTCCAGCTGGAACGTCTGTGTCTAATCCGATGTGTCTATATAATTCAGCCATAAAGCTTTGACAGAATCTCATTATTTCGTTGTCAGATTTACCCTTAGGGTCAAAATCTGAACCACCTTTTCCTCCTCCTATTGGAAGACCAGTTAATGAGTTTTTGAATATTTGTTCAAATCCTAAGAATTTGATTATACTTGCATTAACTGAAGGATGTAATCTTAAACCACCCTTGTATGGTCCTATAGCACTATTAAATTGAATTCTGAATCCTCTGTTTACATGTACCTTTCCAGCATCATCAACCCATGGTACTCTAAACATTATTTGTCTTTCAGGTTCAACTATTCTTTCTAAAAGATTAGCTTCTATAAATTCTGGGTGCTTTTCCATTACTGGTACTAATGAATTTAGTACTTCTGTAACTGCATCTTGGAATTCCTTTTCTCCTTGATTTCTCTTTTTAACAGTTTCTAATACACTGTCAACATACTTCTTTGCTTCCATTGTTACATCTCCTTAAGTATTTAGGTATTTTAGTAGTTGATACTTATCAATATCAATTATGTATATATAATACAATATTTTATTAATAAATTCCATAAAAAAACTTATTTTTTTTAATGTTTTTAAGTTTTTTTTTTCATTTTCTCATTTTGATGTAGATTTTTTTATTATTTGCAAAAATTTGCTTTTCATTTTTGATAATCTTTATTATCCTCTATCTCTAGCTTCTTTAGTTAGAATTAAAAATGCTACTAAAGCTCCAGCTAAAAGTCCACCTATATGTCCAAAATTATCAATTCCTTGTAAATTAAATCCTATTAAAAGATTTAATATTATAACACCAAATAAATTATTTAAAACTTTTTTAGGTATTCTATCTTTATATTTAAGTACAAAAACAACCATAGCTCCAAAAAGTCCAAAAATTGCACCTGATGCACCTATTGATAAATTGTTTGGGGAAAATATATAACTTAATAAACTTCCACCTACAGCAGAGAAAAAATATATAATTATATATTTTACCCTTCCAAATAAAATTTCAACCTGTGGTCCTATTGCATATAAAGCATACATATTACACAAAATATGAATAAGACCTCCATGAAGAAATGCACAAGTTAACAATCTCCACACCTGACCATGAGATACTAAAGCTCCATAATTCCCTCCCATATATAATAATACATATGCATTTATATCTAAAATATTCTTAGACATTATAGCAGTTATTATATAAAGAACCACATTTATTGCTATTATTATCATTGTAACTATATTATTTTTGTTAACTATTTTATTTTCTTTTAAATTCATTTCATCCTCCTTATTATTTAGAAAATTAAGGATGAAAATCCTTTAAAAATTTTCATCCTTATAATAAAATTTTAAATTATTTTTCTAACATATCTAATAACTCACTAAATCTTTTTATAGTGGCTTCTAAAGGTTTTGATGTAGTCATATCTACTCCTGCATCTTTTAGTATATCTATTGAATATTTACTTCCTCCACTCTTTAAAAATCCCATATATTTTTCTACTGCATTTTCTTCTTTATTAAGGATAGATTTTGAAAAAGCTGAAGCTGCAGCATAGCCAGTAGCATATTGATAAACATAAAAGTCTGAGTAAAAATGTGGTATTCTTGCCCATTCTATGTCTATTTCTTCATCTACTACCATATCTTCACCAAAGTATTTTTTATTTAATTCATGCCACTTGTTATTATAATCTTCAGCAGTAAGAGAATTTCCATTATTTAATTCATTATGAGCATATAACTCAAACTCTGCAAACATCAATTGTCTAAATACAGTTGTTCTTATCTGCTCTAATTCTTGATTTATTAAGTATAACTTTTTCTTTTCATCCTTTTCATTATCTATTAAATAATGAATTAAAAGAGATTCATTTGTTGTTGATGCTATTTCTGCACAGAATATAGTATATCCTGAATAATAGTATGGCTGAGATATTTTAGAATAGTATGAATGTATTGAATGTCCCATCTCATGTACAAGAGTTGAGGTATCATTTAATTCATAGTTGTAATTTAATAATACATATGGCATTGTATCATAAGAGCCCCAAGAATAAGCTCCTCCTCTTTTACCTTTGTTTTGATATATATCAACCCAACCATTTTCTATTCCTTCATTAAATATCTTTAAGTACTCTTCTCCTAATGGTGCTAAAGCTTTATTAGCTGTTTTTACTGATTCTTCAAAAGGAATTTTTTCTTTTTCTATTTCAATTAAAGGCACATATAAATCATACATATGAATTTCATCTAATCCTAAAAGCTTTTTCTTTACTCTTACATATCTATGAAGTACATCAATATTGTCATTTATTGTTTTTATTGCATTTTCATATACAGATAAAGGTATATCATTAGGTGCTAAAGCTGATTCAAGTGGAGAAGAATATTTTCTTACTCTTGCACCAAGGTTAAAGTTTTTTATAGAAGCTGTTAAGGCTGTACCTATAGTGTTTTCAAACTTTTTATATCCTCCAAATAATTCCTTAAATGCATTCTTTCTTACTTCTCTATTCTTACTTTTTATAAATGATGAATAATTTCCTTCTGTAAGCTCTACTATATCCCCATCTTCATCCTTAATTTTTCCAAAGGTCATATCTGCATTTATAAGCATATTGTAAATGCTATGAGGTGCTTCAAGACTATCAGAAGTTAAAGCTAAAAGTTCTTCCATTTCCTTAGTTAGTACATGTGGTTTTTCTTTTAGAATATCCATTAATAAAAATTCATATGCTTTAAATCTTTCATCTTCTTTAATAAGATTTTCTATAAATCCTTCTTTAAGAGATAAAATTTCTGGTACAAAGAAAGCTGTATAGCTTGCAAGCTCTGCCATAAAGACATCTATCTTATTCATTACTCCTTGGTTCTTTTGATTTGTTGTATCTTCATCAGATTTCATATGAGCATAAACATAAAGCTTTTCAGCAAGTCTGCTTATTTCTTCATTTAACTCTAAATATTTTATAATTTCATCCTTGTTATTTAATTTTCCTGCAAAATCCTTAAGCTTAACAGATTCTTTTTTTAGTTTTTCAAAATCCTTTTCCCAAGCTTCTAAAGAGGCATAAACTTTGTTAAGCTTCCACTTAAACTCTTCTTCTATTTCCTCTCTCTTTTTTAAAATTTTATCATCACTCATTTTTAATCCTCCTTGTATTCTGCTTCTTTTCCTTCTATATTCTTAAATACATTCTCCATTTCATTTGATATAAGATTAACTGCCTTATCAATCATTTCCTTCATATCTATATATTCATCACTATATTTAAATTTAAGAATAAAGGTTGGGTTATATTCATCTAAATCCTCATGAATTTCAAATCCATTTTCAACAAATATATCCTTATTAAATAAGTCATATATAGCAGAATATTCCCATTCTTCAACATCTTTATTTGTATCAAAATATAAATTTACTATATTATCTACTACAAAAAGCTTTCTTACATATAAAGCA
>ONGV01000009.1 GCA_900317445.1 uncultured Eubacteriales bacterium
AAGAAATTTTAGAGAATATGGTAAAAATACTTTCTTTTATTGGGGATTTAACAATAAATGATGATGTTAAAAACATTTTAGCAGAAAGAACTTCTATAATTTTAAGTTTTTATAAAAAGGATGAAAATATATATTGTAAATTTAAAGTAAAAGAATATTTAATGAAATCTGAAAAAGTGAAAACCATTGAAGAAATATTATTTTCACATAAGTTTACTAAAAATAATGAAGAATATTTATTTTTAGGAGATGATGAAGAGTTATTTAATTTCTTAAAATCTAAAATAGAAAGATATTGCAAAATAGAAACTACAGAAGAACTTTATAAATTTAAGCTTTTATCAGTAAATGATATTAAAGGAAGTATTAGCACTTTAGAAGATAGAGTATTATTTAATTTAAATAATGAAGAAATTGAAAAAGAGTTTATAAATTGTATTGAAAGTTTTAAAAATGGAGATAATTTTTATAGATTTAATAACTATAACTTTATAGATTTTTCTGATAAAAAAATAAAAAGTTTTATGAGTTTTTTAAATTTTATACACTTTAATGGAAAAGAGACTATAATACCTGATGGATATGAAGAATTACTTTTAGAAGAAAAGGAAAATATAAATTTTATAGATATATTAAAAAATCATAAAAATAAGGTAAAAGTATCTCAACCTAAAGAGTTAAATGCTGTACTTAAAGATTATCAATTGAAAGGTTTAGAGTGGATGGAAAACAAGAAAAAACATAAGCTTTTTGGGATACTCGCAGATGAAATGGGCCTTGGAAAAACTATTCAAGCAATAAGTTTTTTACTTCTTAATAAAGGAGAAAAATCCATGGTTATAACTGAAACTTCCTTAGTTTATAACTGGTTAGAGGAGTTTAAAAAGTTTGCCCCTTCTTTAAAGGTTGCCTTTATTCATGGTAATAAAGAAAAGAGAATAAATGTTTTAAAAGATATTTTAGAATATGATGTTGTTTTAACTTCCTATAGTACATTAAATATGGACTTAGAATATTATGATTCTATAGTATTTGATAATTTAATAATAGATGAAGGGCAAAATATAAAAAATTCAAAATCTAAAGTGGCAAAAAACGTTAAAACAATAAAAAGTGAAACAAGATTTGCACTAACAGGTACTCCAATAGAAAATAATTTAATGGAACTTTGGAGCATTTTTGACTTTTTAAAGCCAGGATATTTATTTTCAGAAAAAGAATTTAAAGAAAAACTAGGAAAAGGCGGAGAAGATGAACTTAAATATTTAAAGCTTATTATAAAACCATTTATTTTAAGAAGAACAAAAAAGGAGGTATTAACAGAGCTTCCTAATAAAAACCAATGGATATATTATGTTTCAATGACAGAAAAACAAAAAGAATATTATAAATTAAACTTAGATTCTATTAAAAAGAAAGCTAAAGAAGAAAATAATTTTATATCTGTCTTATCTTTTCTTACAAAATTAAGACAAATAGCCTTAGACCCTTCAATAGTTGATGAAAATTATCATGGAGGAAGTGGAAAGGTTAACGCTATACTTAAATTAATAGAAAGTTCTTTAAAAGAAAATAAAAAAACTTTAATTTTTTCTCAATTTACTACTATTTTAAGTAAATTAAAAGATAAACTTGAACCTTTAAATATAAAATATTATTACTTAGATGGCTCAACTAAAGCAGAGGAAAGAGTTAGGCTTTGTGAAGAGTTTAATAATTCTCTAGATGTAAAACTATTTCTTATTTCATTAAAGGCAGGAGGAACAGGACTAAATTTAACTTCTGCAGAAAGGGTTATTCATTTTGACCCTTGGTGGAATCCTGCTGTGGAAAATCAAGCAACAGATAGAGCACATAGAATAGGTCAAAAAAATGAAGTTGAAGTAATTAAAATAATTTCAAAAGATACAATAGAAGAAAATATTATGAAATTAAAAGAAGAAAAAAACAGAATAATTTCTTCAGTATTATCTGAAGATAATTCTCAAGATTTTAAAGGAAGCTTTTTAAGCAAAAAAGAAATAGAATATTTATTAGAATTTAAATAAAAAAATTTTTATACTTTACTATACATTAAAAAAGAAGCTGCATGAAAATGCAGCCTTTTATTTTAACATTTTTCTTCTGTAGGGTCTTCGATTAAAGTTGTAAAAATGAATTCATGAACATGTCCATCTCTACGAGTAGTTCTACCTTTTACTAAATGAATATGCTTTCCATTTCCAACTCTAATAGCAGGTCCAGTAGTATCACATATTTCATGGTGATAGTTTTCTCTAAAATCAGTATTTGTTCTTATTTTGTGAACATGTGACTTACCATATCTAATAGCTTCTCCTGTTACGCCAGCAAATCTATGATTATGACGGTCGCGACCTTCCTCTGCAAATTTTGTGCTACCTGTAAATTCGTGTACATGAGTTTGTTCTTCTCTGTAATCATCTCTATCTGAGTTGGTTCTATTACAGTCTTCATAATTATTGTGCATAAATTTCTCCTCCATTGTTTCTAAAGATAATTTATATTATGTTTAAAAATAAAAAAGTGTGAATTTATTATTTAATATTAAGTGAAAAAGTAATAAAATATAATGTATAAAATAATCCTAGGAGGGAACAATGAGTAGTGAATTAAATGTACTTGAAAAAGTAAAAAGAACTAAAGAAATATTTTTATCAATGTTTAAGGAAGATGGAATACCAGTAGAAGATTTAAAAAAAGCTATATGTGAGTCTTATCAAGAACAAGGTTTTGATTGTAAAACATTTGATGATATTCCTTTGAAAGAAATGGAAGAAGCTATTTGTGATTGTTGTGAAGCAGCAGGATTGAAATTTGATGATTTTGATGATATATTAAGACAACTATGATATAATAGCATTCATGAGGTGATTTTAATGAGTGGTATTGCAGGTGAAGGCTGCGAAAGAATTATTCCTACAGAGGAGAAAAAATCTCTTGAGGAAATAGAAAGAAGTATAG
>ONGV01000157.1 GCA_900317445.1 uncultured Eubacteriales bacterium
CTGTTTAAAACCTTTTAGTTTAAAGATTGACTTTCTTTGATTTCTTACAAAAATATTTTTTCTTTTTTTCATTATTCTCCTGCTCCCCTTTCTAATAGATTATTTTTATTTCCTATTTATTTAACAAATTCCTTCAAAATAAATATAATCCAAATAGCTACATATTTAGATTACGACATAATAATAACACAAAACTATATTTTATTCAAGTATATTACATTTTTTTTTAAATTTTCTATTAATATAAAAAGTGCTGTATATAAATAAAATTTTCTTTATATGCAACACTTTATTCATAGATAAATTAAAATTTACAGTACGAATTTCACCAGCAAAATCATAAATATCTCCAAAAATATATTTATGAATTGATTAATGATTTTGTTTCTTTCTATCTTTAATTATCTCTATAAGCAAAGATATATTTATACTTAAAATCACCATTCCTAAAGCAACAAAAATCCATCTGTTTCTACTTCCAGTAGAAGGTATTACATATTGTTTTTTATTTATAATTGTAAAACCTACCTTATTATATGCATATGTTAATTTTTTATTGCCATCACTATCTGTTGACTCAATAGGGTAACCATTTAAAAGATTTTCTTCATTTAATAATATGTTTTTATTAATACCAACTGGATTTCCATCGTCATCTATATCAATAGTTACTTCATAAGGCAAACTAAAGGTAATTGATTTTTCATTTAAAATATATCCATCTACTGTTTTAACTTCTACTATTCTATAATTTCCTGCAATAAGACCAGTAAAAGTATTTCCTATCATACCATTTTCATCAGTTGAAAAAATATATTCAATAGGATTATTTTGATTTTCTTCATTATATTTAATGATTTCTTCTAAAGTTTTCTGGTTTTTTAATCCTCCTTCAATATCATAATACATGTGTTTATCTTTACCTTCATCAACAAAATATACAGGGTACCAAGTTTCAATATTTTTACCATCTGAATCTATATCTTCAGATTTAAACTCAAGTCTAAATTCAACTCCTTTTAAGTTTTCTCCTGAGTTTCCTTTCTTATGAATATATATTGAATAATTATATATATCTTTATCCTCTTCATCATAAAATGCAACATTTTGAATAGTTTTATTATACTCATAACTATTAAGAACTTTATTACGAATTGTTTTTGGTGACCAGCTTTTTCCATAGATATCATTGTCACTAGGTAATTCAATATTAAAGTAAGCATAGTTAAGAAGTTTATTTTCATCATAAACACCTTATGATATATTTCTAGAATTTAATAAAGTATTTTTAAATTCAGCTTCAGATTTTGTTGTTGAAACTTTAAGTTTTGAAAAATCATAAGCTTTATCTCCTACATAAACTTTTCCATCACTATTTGGTGCCTCAAACTTAACGGTATAATCTCCTTTTGGCACATTTTCAAATTCATACTTACCATTTTCATTTGTAGTAGTGCTATATACATTTTCATCTTTATCAGTAATAGGTTCTCCTTTACTATTACAAAGAGTAGCTTTTACACCTTTAATAACATTTTCTTCAGTATTATAAACACCATCTCTATTAGTATCAAGCCATGCATATCCTGAAAAATTACGAGATACAACAGCTGTAGTAACTGGAGCACAATTTCCTAAAACTTTTGAACCAGAGCCATCTGCTGAAATTAAATAAAAGTGAGCATTATTTACATAAACATCATTAACTGTAGGTTCATATTCAACAGTAAAAATTAAAGTAACACTTTCACCTATTCCTAACTCACTACCAGTAAGAAGAAGAGCTGTTGCATTGTCAATATCCACCCTTCTTTTTCCTTGTGCATAACTATAGTTATTATCTCCTAAGATTGTATCTTTTGGAAAAGCAATAAAATCTGTATTATTGCTTAAGGTTGCATCTGTATTAATTATGCCATCTGCTGCATTTTTTATAGAAGGATTATACTTTGATTGTATAGCTTTTTCATTTGAATAATACAGTCCTTTTATCTTAGTAACTTCGTTTGATTGAGTTACTCTAACAGATGTTATTTTCCAATTATTATTTTTATATTTAGTTGTATTACTGTATTCTTCATTATTTTCATTAATAAAAGAACGTTTGCTTCCATCAAAAGGTAATACATCAAGAACTGCGAAGCTAAGTTTTTCATATGCTGTATTATTTCTATAGGTAACATTATATTCAAGGCTATTTTCTTTATTTGAAGTATTAGTACAAGTTATATTAACCTCTTTAGTAAGACTTGGTTTAAGAACAACAACTTGAACTTCCTTTGAATCTGTAAGGTAACGTCCATCTGAAAGTGTCCAATAAAAAGTAATTGTATATGTTCCTTCATCAGAAGCTGTGAAATTTTTTTGTCCTGTCCATTTTAAATAATTATTATGATAAATACCTATTGAAGTGTTAGATTTATCCATATTAACAAGAGAAAGTGTTGTACTTCCATCAGTATTTTCTACATGTTTAAATACTTTTACAATGGTCTTAGCTTGACTTTCAGTTGTTTTTTCTGAAGCTGTTATAGTCTCTGCTGTAATCTTTTTTGATGCACCAATTGAAGATTCATTTCTAAATTCTCCAATAGTTAAGTTAGCTCCATTACGATTTCCATTGTCAGAATATTCTCCCATAGACTGAGTAGTAGCATTATTATTATAAACAGATGACATTGCATAATAAGTATTTGGGATTTTATCATAATTTTTTTCGTCATCTCTTAATCTATCTGCCCTATAATTAACAATCTCTTGATTTTCATAGTTACTATAAATTCCAAGACCTATTTTATCAGTTACAAGATATCCAGCAGTAAGTGCAAAATTATAATATCCAAAACCATTATTGGTAAGAGCTTCATTAAATGTTATACTACTATTTTCATTTGTATCACTATATTTAACTACATTTGTTGCTAATGAACCACTTATATCACTGTCAGATTGAAAAACATTTATTTTTGCATCATTTCCAGCTTCAAGATAAGCTGTTGGAATTAATCTTAAATTACGAGAACCAGCTATTAATTCATTAAGTGATAATTCTTCAGGTTCAGTTTGTTGGATACAACTTTCCATATCTTTTTTTAAAGTAAGTAATGTTACCCCTGCTTCTAGCTTTAATTTTTTTGCTACTTCTTCTGCTATTTTAGGATCTTTATTTAGATAATCTATAAGATTATTCTCTGTAACTTTTCCTTCTTTAGATTCTTCAAAATCTATACCTGAAAGGGTGTTTAAATATTTATCAAAAACTCTATTATATTTTTCTTCTTTATCTTTATAATCATTGTAATTTAAATAAGCTTCTTTCCACTTTCTATATTCATTAGTGTTTCCTTTACCAAAAGATTTTATTGTAAGCCATTGTTTTCCTGGCATAAAATCTTCTGAATAGTATTGTGCAAGTAACTTATCTGCTTCATCTCCTCCTGTATAGTTTTCATCTTTAATTGCTTTAATTTTAAGAGATATAACATCCCCTTTAAAAGTTCCAGTGATATTCTTTCCTTCAACATTATAATTTAAGTTAAATTCATCGTCATCATAAAAGTTTGAATCAAAATTTTTCTGTGTATTTTTTGCCCAAGTTAAAGCACGTTCATTAGTAGATTCACCACTGGTAAATGTAAACTTAGATGTAATATCACGAACAGTATCATAGGTGTAAGCATCATAAGTATAGCCATTATC
>ONGV01000175.1 GCA_900317445.1 uncultured Eubacteriales bacterium
TGAAGAAATGGCAAAAAACTTTTCTTTTGATACAAAAAGTGATTTTCTTATAAAGTCAGATAGTGTTCAACAGGAATTTGATGATTTGCAAACTAAAGAAGTTGTTGAAAAAAGCATTGAAAAAATAGAAGATTTATTAAAAGAAAAGGGATATAATGCAAAAATTAATACATTTTCAATTTATTCTATTGGCTTTTATGCTGATGATGAGGATGATATTAATCAAATTATAACTATTCAACCTATAAATAGTGATGGTTCTTATATAGAAATGCTTGATGGAAGTATACCTATTCTTGAAAATGAAATTGCTATGTCTGAAAAACAGATGGAAAAGTTTGGAGTAAATGTTGGGGATAAAATTTATATGAAACTTGGAAATGAAAGCAAAGAGATGATAATAGCAGGAAAGTATCAAAATTATATGAATATGGGTTATAGTGCTTTTATTAGCAGTACCTTTCCTATAAAAGATTGTGTAATGACTGGTTGTTGGTATTATCAAGGAGATATAATAAATGATATTGATACTACAAACATAATAAAAGAATTAAGTGAAGATTTTCCAGAATATGATTTTTGCAATATAAGTGAAGCAATGAATGAGCAATTAGGTAACATAGCAGAACAATTAAATACTGTAAAATATACATTTATAGCATTAATTTGTTTAATAAATGTATTAATAACAATGCTTATGATTAAGATATTTATCATGGGAGAAAAAGGAGAAATAGCAATGCTAAGAAGTATTGGATTTACTCTAAAATCAATAAGAAAATGGCAGGTATTAAGAATATCAATAATTCTTCTTATAGCAGTAATACTTGCAAGTATATTATCAATATTTGTTAATGATATTGCTCTTAGACCTATATTTGGAATGATGGGGGCAACTCACTTAAAGATACAAATAAATCCATTAGAAATATATCTTATTTATCCACTTTTATTACTTGTGGTAACTAATTTGGCAGCTTATTTAAGCACATCTTCAATTAATAAAATGAATGTTATGGAAATTAATAATATTGAATAAAGGAAGGAATTTTATATGAAAACTTTAAAAGTAAAAAATCTTTGTAAGACATATATAGTTAATAAAAAGCAAAATAATGTACTAAGAAATATAAATTTTGAAATAAAACAAGGAGAAATGGTTGCAATAATGGGACCATCAGGCTCAGGAAAAACTACATTATTATATACAGTAAGTGGCATGGATAATATAACAGCAGGAAATATTGATTTCTTTGGAAAGGAATTTAATAGCTTATCAGATAATGAAATGAGTGATGTAAGATTAAATGAAATGGGTTTTGTGTTTCAACAAATGTATATGATGAAAAACCTTTCTATTTATGATAACATAATATTACCAGCATATCAGTCAAAAAAAGAAAATAGAAAAGATATTAATGAGTATGCTTTAAAGCTTATGCATAAGCTTGGAATAAGTAAAATAGCAGATAATGATATAAATGAAGTATCAGGAGGACAACTTCAAAGGGCATGTATATGTAGAAGTCTTATAAATAAGCCTAAAATAATTTTTGCAGATGAGCCTACAGGAGCACTTAATAGACAGTCTTCATCTGAAGTTATGGAAATATTTAATAAGATTAATGAAGAAGGGACAAGCATTATGCTAGTAACTCATGATTTAAAGGTAGCAGCAAAATGTGAACGAATTTTATATATTGAAGATGGAAACATAAAAAATGAGATTCAACTTGGAAAGTTTAGTCAAGATATTAACATAAGAGAACGTGAAAGAAAGCTTAGTAATTGGCTTATGGAGCTTGGATGGTAATTCTTAAAGGGAGGAAATATGGTAGATATATTATTAGTAGAAGATAATAAAGAGTTGTCTTCTCTTATGAGTAGATTTCTTGTAAGAGATGGATATAGCATTTATTGTGTAGAATCAGGAGAAAAAGCAATAGACTTTCTAAAAAAAGAGGATGCAAAATTAGTAATTCTTGATATTATGCTTCCAGGAATAGATGGCTTTGCAGTTTGTTCATCTATTAGAGAAAAAGGAAATATTCCAATTATCATTCTTAGTGCAAGAACAGATAAAGAAGATAAAATAAATGGATTTACTCTTGGAGCAGATGATTATCTTGAAAAGCCTATAGATATTGATATACTTAATGCAAAAATATTTGCCTTATTTAAGCGTTTATATGATATTAAAGAAAATACTTCAATTATTAAATCAGGACAGATTGAAATTAATCAAGATACTATGGAAGTAAGTTTTAAAGGGAAAAAGCTTAATCTTACAATTAAGGAATATGATTTATTACTTCTTCTCATAGAAAACAAAGGAAAAACCCTTAATAAAAATTATATCTTTAATACAATTTGGGGAGAAAAAAGTGAAAGTGAAAATCAAACCCTTACTGTTCATATAAAAATGCTTAGAGATAAAATAGAAGAGGATTCAAAAAATCCTATAAAAATAAAGACTGTATGGGGAGTAGGTTATAGATACGAAGAATGCTAATGACATTAAATATGACAAATTAAAGTATCTAGATGCAAGGAAGTTTAAGAAAACTAATTAAATTATATTGTGTGGGATAATATATGAAAAAATTCAAATTACTTATAATGTTTATAGTCTTTTTATATTTATTATTACTTATAGGTGGAAACTTAAAAATTAATAGTGTATATGAGATACAATCTGGTAATTATAGGGTGGAAATTAATAGGTTATATAAAAAATATGTAGAAAATAACTCAATGGACATAAGCAACTGTGAATATATAAAAGGAATGGAATTCTTAGATTATAAAAATAAAGATAAGAATGAAATAGAGAACTTTTATAAATATAAAAATGGAATGCATTCAGAAATAGTACCATTATATAAAGATAATGATATTTTAGGATATTTAAAATTTGAATATATCATCAATATTAGTAACAAGAATGTATTAACAACATATAATACTGCAATAACATTTCTTTTTATGGCTATTATAATAGTTTTAATATACATTGAAAGAAAGATTTTAAAACCATTTAACACACTAAGTGAAATGCCTTATGAACTATCAAAGGGAAATTTAAATGATGAAATAGAGGAGAATAAAAATCGTTATTTTGGTAAGTTTATATGGGGTCTTGGTATGCTTAAGGATAATTTAGAAAGCCATAAAAAAAGAGAACTTAAACTAGCTAAGGAAAAGAAAATGATAATACTTTCTATTTCTCATGATATAAAAACACCACTTAATGCAATTAATTTATATGCAAAGGCTCTTGAAAAGGATATGTATGATGATGAAACTGAAAAAAAGAATGCAGCAATAAAAATACAAGAAAAAAGCAAAGAAATAGATGACTTTGTAAAGGAAATAGTTAAATCCTCCACTGAAGATATAATATCA
>ONGV01000273.1 GCA_900317445.1 uncultured Eubacteriales bacterium
ATTGTTAATAAAATTTAATCATAATAATAAGTTTATAAATTTATAAAAAATATAAATAAAAATATGTATATATTCATAAAAATAAGTTATAATTTAAGTATGGGATTAAGTGGCAACTGATTCTGTACTAGCACCTGAAAAGGTGCTTTTTATTTTTACACTTAATAAAAATAATTAAAAAATCATATTTATCTGCTTAAAAAAATAAATAATAAATGATTTATGATATAATTAGTACACAAATATTTAAATATGGAGAATAAATAAATGGTAGAAAAAAATAAAGAATATATTTTAGATATAATATCTGAAGGGTATGAAGGAGAAGGAATAGCCAAAATTGATGGATATCCAATTTTTATACAAGGAGCCCTTGAGGGAGAAAAAGTAAAAGTTAAGATAGTAAAAGTTAAAAAAAGCTATGCTTATGGAAAGCTACTAGAAATAATTGAAAAAGCAGAAGGAAGAGAAGAACCTAAATGCAATAATTATAAAAGATGTGGTGGATGTTCAATTCAACATATGAATTATAAAAAACAATTAGATTTTAAATGGAACAGGGTAAAGGACTGCATATCAAAAATAGGTGGACTTTCAGAAGAATTAGTAAACTATCCAATTGGAATGGAAGAAAATCCTTATAGATACAGAAATAAAGTTCAACTTCCAATAGGAAAAGTTAATGGAGAAGTTGTTATAGGATTTTATGCACCAAGAAGTCATAACATAATAAACATAGATAGTTGTTTAATTCAAGATGAAGTTGCAGATAAAGTGGCTAAATTAACTAAAGAGTGGATAAATAAATACAATATAGAACCTGCAACAGTAGATGGAGAATTTAATCCTAATGGAATTTTAAGACATATAATGATACGTAAAGCCTTTAAAACTGGAGAAGTAATGGTGGTATTAGTAGCTACAAAAGAAAAAGTTCCTTTTATAGATGAATTTAAAGAAGAAATAATTGAAAATATAGAAGGAATAAAGAGTATAGTTCTTAATGTAAATCCTAAAAATACTAATGTTATTTTAGGAGAAAAGTGTATAACTTTATATGGAGAAGATGTTATACAAGATTATATAGGAAACTTTAAGTTTAACATATCACCATTATCATTTTTTCAGGTAAATCCAATACAAACGGAAATTCTTTATAATAAGGCTTTAGAATATGCTTCCTTAACAGGAAATGAAACAGTTTTTGATGCCTATTGTGGAACAGGAACAATAACATTATTTCTATCACAAAAGGCTAAAAAAGTTTATGGAGTAGAAATAATAGAGCCTGCAATCATAAATGCAAAGGAAAATGCAAAATTAAATAATGTGGATAATGCAGAATTTTTTGTTGGCAAATCAGAAGAAATAATTCCACAACTTATAAGTGAAGGAATTAAGGCTGACGTAATAGTAGTAGACCCACCAAGAAAAGGCTGTGACATAAAATTATTAGATGCAATAGGAGAAACAAAACCAGAAAAAATAGTTTATGTATCATGTGATCCTAGTACTTTAGCAAGAGATTTAAAAATATTAGAAGAAAAAGGATATAAAGTGATAAAGGTTCAACCTGTGGATATGTTCCCTCAAACTAGCCATGTGGAGAATGTGGTGTTGCTACAAAGAAAGGATATGTAGAAATCCAAGAAATAATAGGAGAGAAGAGGTAATGTTACATGATTATTTGGAAAAGTCCATTCGGAATAAACTAAATATCCTTTATGTTTTGCATACAAGGAATTCAATTACAAACAGAGAATTAAGTAAAATTTTAAATTTAAGTATAACAGGAATTAATATGTTGGTAGCTGAGATAAATGGAGAAATTGGAAATGATGCGGAAATAATAAAGGATATGTCTAATTTATCGATATATTATAGGAAAGAAAATAATATTACAACTTTAGTGCATATTATATGCAAAAATTCTAATGTATTGATGTGTCTGAAATTTTTTATTACAAATAAAACTAAACAATCATTTTCTGAATTTTATGATAAATATTTTCTTAGCCATGCAAGTGCATATAGAATCAGACAATCCTGTAGAACATATCTAAGCTCTATTGCTTTGGACATCGAACAGAATACCATATGTGGTGATGAGTACAGAATTCGTTTTTTGATTGCACTTTTGTATTATAAGTATGGTATCAACTGCTGTGATATTAATCAAAATGATATTTTAACAGTACGGAAGTATATTTTATCAACAAATAATATGATTGATATGAATTATCTACAGTATACGAAGATGGAATATATATTTTTTGAATATCTGTTTGTTCTATCATGGAAAAGAAAAAGTTATGATGTACAGATTCCTCAATATAATCATTTTGATAAGTTAAAAGAACTGTTTGTTTACAATGAAATGAAAAAGACCATAAAAAGTGAACTAGAACCTGCACTTGGTATGAAATTTTCAGAGAATGATTATGATTATTTATATCTGGTATATTGCTGTACAAATTCCTGTCTCTTCGCAGATAAGTGGACTCAGAAGGATATTTTAAAAATTCATGATATTGTTTATTCGGATCCATTGTTTGAAGATCTTATGAAAAGAGTAGAAGATATATTTGGAAAAGATATACAGGCTTCACATTCAATAAAAGAGACCTTCATTTATTTTTATAAAAAAACAATATTAGGACTTTGTTGCTTGATTCCGGATGAACACTTTTATATGGATGCACACCAAAGGCATTCTACGAAAATACTGTATAAAATATTATCAGATATTATTGGAAAATGGAAAATAGATAATGGATTGAAAAATGCCATTGACAGAACAAATATCTATTATCTTACATTACAGATTGAATTTATTCTTGTAATTGGCGAGGCTATTTTTGAATATGAAGAGAAGCTTTTTAGTGAATATATTAATTCATTGACTTGACACATGTGATTATTCCTTTATTTTATAGCTTGTAAACAGAATGTATTTTAGGTTCAGTTTGCAAGCTTTTTCATATTACCAAGTAGCAAATGTAAGCTTTTCCTACTTGGTAATATGGTGTAGAAC
>ONGV01000225.1 GCA_900317445.1 uncultured Eubacteriales bacterium
GTATTAAATGCAGTTGGAGAAAAATTTGGACATAGATTTGATTATGAATATCTTTTAGCAGGAGGATGTGCAATAGATAAGTTTGGAACACCTCTTCCAGAAGAAACTTTAGAAGCATGTAAAAAATCAGATTCAGTACTTTTAGGAGCAGTTGGAGGACCAAAGTGGGACGACCCAACAGCAAAGGTAAGACCAGAACAAGCTTTACTTGGATTAAGAGGAGGACTTGGACTTTACTGTAACTTAAGACCAGCTTTATTATATGCTCCACTTAAGGATGCTTCACCACTTAAAGATAGCATAATTGGAGATGGAATAGACATTCAAGTTGTAAGAGAATTAACTGGAGGAATATACTTTGGTGATAGAGGAACTTGCGATGATAATGGAATTCCAGCAGCTTATGATACAGAAAAGTATAATGAAGAAGAAGTAAGAAGAATAGCAAAAATAGGTTTTGATGCTGCTATGAAGAGAAGAAAGAAAGTTACTTCAGTAGATAAGGCAAACATACTTGAAAGCTCAAGATTATGGAGAAGAATAATAAATGAAGTAGCAAAAGATTATCCAGAAGTTGAAGTAAATCATCTTTACATAGATAATGCATCAATGCAAATGGTAAGAGACCCAAGACAATTTGATGTTATAATAACTTCAAATATGTTTGGAGATATATTATCAGATGAAGCAAGTATGGTTACAGGTTCAATAGGAATGCTTCCTTCAGCATCTCTTGGAGAAAATAGTTTTGGTATGTATGAACCAATTCATGGCAGTGCTCCTGATATAGCTGGAAAAGGAATAGCAAATCCTTTAGCTACAATACTTTCTGGTGGAATGATGCTTAGATATAGCTTTGGATTAGATGATGAAGCTGATTTAATAGAAAAGGCAGTTGTATCTGTATTAGAAGATGGATATAGAACTGGAGACATAATGAGCGAAGGAATGAAACTAGTAGGAACAGAAGAAATGACAAAGGCTGTTCTTGCAAAGATACAAGCATAATAGGCAAAAGTAAAAGCATAGGCAAGAATGTTTATTTTGCCAATTTGTTTAAGAAAAAATATAAGAATGGATATAATGGCTACTATTTTTAGAAGGGATGAGTAAAAATAGTAGCTTTTTATTTTTGCTCAAAAAAAATAAAACCTTAATCATAGTTGTATAAATGCTTAACATTAATTTATAATACTATTAATTATTTTTTAATTTGATATAAAGCTAGGCAGTTCTCCTTTTCCGATTATTGAAGGAATTTTATTATTAACAATAAATATTATTGGAACTTCAATAAGTATAACAAAGAAGAATAGAAAAATAACATTATTTTTTATACTTGGTAATAAAATTTCATATAATGGTAACAAAAACGAATAATGTGAACACATTACAATTAATGAATTTTTACCAAAGAAAGATATAAATTTCAATATTGGATTATTTATATTTAATTTTGAAAAAAATGTTTTACAAATAAGAGTAATTGATATTCCGGCTAAAAATGAAACCAATGTCCATCTTAAAGGCATTTTAGAGTTTAATGCATTAAAACTACATCTAGGAGTTATATTACATAAAAAAATACTTATACAAGTTATAAATAATACAAATATGTATTGGATAAACTCTGAAAATTTATTTTCAAAGATTGTCCATAATTTACAAGCAAGATATCCTCCAAATAAGAATAAAGAGCCTATAATACCTTTAAGAAATGCTATAATAGGAGATGAAATTAATTGAAATAATCTTGTATCTGTACGATATTCATTTAAAATAATATTAGCTCCTATTGAAAAAATAAATATTAATAAAAACCAAAAATTAGGATTTTCTTTTTTTAAAACCCAATAAAAAACAATTTCTGCTATAAAAATAGTTGGTAAAAACCAAAGTGTTCCTATTCCAGCTAAAGATAAAGTAAAATAAATATCAGAGATAATATGAGAGAAACTATAATAATTAATGAAACAAAGCACTAAATCAAATAGTATAATTAAAATGCTAAAAGAAACATAAGGAATTCCTAAAGAAATTAATCTTTTCTTTATTAAGGATTTTATATTTATATCTGTATTGTTTTTTATATTTGCAAGCCATCCTGGAATAATATAAAATACAGTTATCATAAAAAAATATAGCCAAGTGCTTAAAATAGGAATATTTTTATTACCAAGTGTATGTACTGCAACAACTCCTAAAATTGCAAAACCTTTTATAAAATCTATATAGTCTAAGTGTAGGTCATGTTTTTTTAATGTTTTATTCATAATTATGTTTATCTCCTTATAAATTTGTATAATATTATGATTAAAATAATAGACTGTACAAATTTATAATACCAAAAAATGAAAAAAAAGTAAAGTTTAAAATTTGTCAACAAAATAATTTTATACTATAAAATGTTTATTTTTTATTATGAAGAAGTTATGTATTTTGTTTAGGTGGTGATTTTTGTGGTGGATTTGGTTTTTCTTGGGACTGGTGGGGGGATGCCTATGCCTAAGAGGTTTTTGTCGTCTATGGTTATTAAGGTTAATGGAAAGATGGTATTAGTGGATTGTGGAGAGGGTACTCAGGTTGCTATGAAAATGTATAATAGTGGCTTTAAAGGGATAGACATTATATGTATAACTCATTGTCATGGAGACCATATTATAGGTCTTTCTGGTTTATTAGCTACTATGGGTAATAGTGGAAGAGAAGAACCTGTTACTATTATTGGACCTGTGGGAATAAAGAAGGTAGTAGAGGGTTTAAATATTGTAAATCCTTATCTTCCTTATGAATTAAATATAATAGAAAATCCTAAAGAGTTTAAGAAAAATGATTTTGTTATAACTACTATGGAGCTTGAACATTCTGCTCCTTGTATTGGATATAAATTTTATTTTAAGAGAAATCCTATGTTTTCAGTAGAGAAAGCTATTTTAAATAATGTTCCTAGAAATCTTTGGGGAAAACTTCAAAAGGAAAAAGATATAATAGAATTTGAAGGAAAAGTATATAAAAAGAAAATGGTTTTAGGTGAAGAGAGAAAGGGAATAACTTTATCTTATATAACAGATACAAGACCTATTGAAGAAATAATACAATTTGTAGAAAATAGTGATTTATTTGTGTGTGAAGGTACTTATGGAAAAGATGAAGATATGGAAAAGGCAATTAAAAATAAACATATGACTTTTAGAGAAGCTGCTATTTTAGCTAAAAAATCAAATGTTAAAGAACTTCTTTTAACACACTTTAGTACTGCTATGGAAAATCCTGAAGAATATTTTAACAATGCTTTTGAAGAATTTAAAAATACTATTATAGGTAAAGATGGACTTAAAAAAGAGCTTAAGTTTGATGACTAAAAATTTATGTGTATATAAAAAAATTAAATTTTTTTGAAGTATAATATTAAAGGGAGATGGTACAAAAATGGTACAAAGGATGAAAGAAAAATATTTATTTACTTCAAAGGATTTATATAAACTTATAATACCTCTTGTCTTAGAGCAACTTTTAGAGGTTATTGTAGGAATGTCTGATTCAATAATGATAGCAAGTGTTGGAGAAGAAGCAGTTTCTGGAGTATCTTTAATGGATAATGTTTATATATTGTTAATTAATATATTTGCAGCACTAGCAACTGGAGGTGCTGTTGTTATAGGTCAATATATGGGGAGAAATGATATTAAAAAAGCAAGAGAGTCAGCAACTCAGCTTATATGGCTTATGCTTTTTTCAGCTATTGGAATTATGACACTTGTATATATTGGAAAAGAATTTATTTTAACTATAGTTTTTGGAGATATTACAAAGGAAGTTTATAATCATGCAAATACATATTTAATGATATGTTCAGCGTCTATACCATTTTTAGCAGTATATAATGGGGGAGCAGCTATATTTAGAGCACAGATGAATTCAAAAATACCAATGCTTATATCTTGTTTAATGAATGCTATAAATGTATTTGGAAATGCAATCTTGATTTTTGGTTTTAAATTTGGAACTGCAGGAGTAGCAATCCCAACATTAGTATCTAGAATGATAGCAGCTTTTATTATAGTATATTTATTAACAAAGAAGAGTTTGCAAATACATATTAATAAAACTTTTAAATTTAAATTCAATAAACATTTAATAAAAAAGATATTACATATTGGTATTCCTAGTGGTCTTGAAAACAGTATGTTTCAGCTTGGAAAAATCTTGGTCTTAAGTTTAGTTGCTTCCTTTGGAACCTCAGCAATTGCAGCAAATGCAGTATCAAGCAATCTTTGTAATTTTGAAATCTTACCTGGAATAGCTATTGGTTTTGCTATGGTAACAGTTGTTTCAAGATGTATTGGAGCAGGAGAAATTGAACAAGCAAAATTTTTCACAAAAAAACTTATGAAAATATGTTATATAGCATTATGGTGTACAAATATAATAATATTTATCTCGCTCCCATTAATATTAAAGATTTATAATTTAACTCCAGAAACATCAGAAACAGCTAGAAATATTATACTTTATCATGGAGTATGTTCTATGCTTATCTGGCCTTTAGCTTTTACAATTTCAAACACATTTAGAGCAGCAGGAGATGCACAATTTCCAATGATAATAGGAATAATATCAATGTGGACATGCAGAATTGCTTTAAGCTACGTAATAGGAAAAAATTTAGGACTTGGTGTATTTGGAGTGTGGGTTGCTATGACAATAGATTGGGTAGTAAGAACTATATTTTATGTTTACAGATATCTTAGTGGAAAGTGGATAAAGAAAGCTATATAAAAAGGGTTGTTGCAAAACATAAACAACCCTTATTTTTTAAAGAAGTTTTGCTTCTTTTATGTGCTTAATATACATTTTTCTTATGTCTTCATATTCTCCAAGACCTTTTAAAGAACAATTAACTTTAAAGCCTTTGTCTTCTAAAATTGATTTCCATGAATCATCTTCATCACTAGACATATCATTTATAGCATGGTCTCCAGCTACAACCATTAAAGGCATTAAAGTTACTTTTGATGGATTAATTTCTTTAAGAGCTGAAATAACTTGAGTAAGCTCAGGATATCCTTCAACAGTTCCAATAAATACATTTTTAAAGCCTTTTTCTTTAAACATATAATCAAGAGCTGGATAAGTAGAATTAGAATAATGCTCTGAACCATGTCCCATACATACTAAAGCTTCATTTCCTTTTAAATAAGAAAATTCTTTTATTATTATTTTTACCAAATTTTCATAATCTAGAGTAGAAGTTAATAAAGGATTTCCTATTTTTATACTTTCGAATTTATCTTTGTAGTTTAAAACAGTTTCAATCATAAGGTCATTTTCTATTCCATTAATTACATGTGTTGGTTGAACAATAATTTCTTTAACATTGTCAGCTATAAGTTTTTCTAAGGCTTCTTTTACAGTAAAAATTTTTAAGTTATCTGTTTTAAGAAGCTTTTTTATTATCATATTACTTGTAAATGCTCTATAAATAGTATAATCAGGAAAGGAGTTTTTTATTTCCTTTTCTATAATATCTATAGTTTTTTCACGAGTTTTTTTATAGCTAGTACCAAAACTTACAACTAAAATGGCTTTTTTATTTGTATTCATTAAATTAGTCTCCTATATTTTCTTTTTTATATCTTTCTTTTAATACCCCAAGTCCAAATCCTAAAATTCCAGCTCCAATAGCAGCTTGAAGGCAGAATAAAAGACTTTCTGTTTCTCCACCTGGAGGCTCTAAAACTGGAGATGCCCAAGCCTTGTAATTTGGGTCTACTTCACTTATTACATCTTCTGCAGCACCATCAGCACCACCAAATTCAGAGTCTTTTATAACAAGTAAAGGAATAGCAGCAATAAGAATGCATAAAATAAGTAATATTATAATAAGGTTTTTCTTACTTTTCATAAGCTTTACCTCCTTCAAGAAAATTAAGTTCCATAAGTTCACTTTGTGCATAAGTTTCAAATGCCATAATAATTATAACTGTTATAATACCTTCAATAATAGCAAGTGGAACTTGAGTTAAAGCAAAAACACCTAAAAATTCAGTAAAAGAAGCAAAAACGCCACCAACTGCTGAAGGATGTGCTACTGCAAGTTGAAACGAAGTAACAACATAAGTAAATAAATCACCTAAAAAGGCTGCTAAAAATACTCCAAAGTTTTTTGGAATTTTTAACTTTGATGAAAGTTTATAAACACCATAAGCTAAAAATGGACCTGCTATTGCCATTGAAAAAGTATTTGCACCTAAAGTTGTTAAACCACCATGAGCAAGTAAAATAGCTTGGAATAAAAGAACAATAATACCTATAATGCTCATAGCAGATGGACCAAACAATATAGCACCTAAACCAGTACCTGTTGCATGAGAACTACTTCCAGTTACTGATGGTATTTTAAGGGCTGATAAAACAAAGGAATAAGCACCAACCATAGCAAGTATTAAAAGTGTTTTTCTGTGTTTAGATAAAGTTTTTTTTATTGATATAAATCCTAAAATTAAAAATGGAATACATAAAACTCCCCAAGCAATACAATATTTTGGAGGAAGATATCCTTCCATAATATGCATTGCATTGGCTACAGGCATAACGCTTGAGCATATAACAAAAACAAGTATTGCAATAATAAAAAATCTCTTTGTTTTGGACATTAAAAAAATCCCCCTTTAAAATAAATAGTTAGATAGAAAAAAGTTAATATAAAAGTTTCCGGATAAAATTTATAAAAAAATTTAACTATCTTTTTTAGAAGGCATAAAAAAAACCCTTCTAAAAATAATAAAGGGCGCAATTAAAAAGCTAGATTAAAAAAATCTAAACTTTTAAATTACACCTAATTATCATCCGTAATTATGTGTAAAACTCATCTTTAGGCAGGTCTTCTGACTTAGGCTTAAATAACATAGTATTAAATCTTCCCATTTTCACAGTGATATACATAAATACTACTATTCCATTACAGCGGCGGGACCGTATAAGACTTTCACTTATTTCCACAATTATTCTATAAAAATTTAAAATGTTAAAATTTTATAAAACCTAAAAATGTTAAATTATAAGGGAAGTATAACATAAAAATAAATATCTGTAAATAAAAAAATTATAGTATTGACAATAAATAAAATCTTACATACCATTTATATTAGTTTAAAACAAAAAAAGATAAGGATGTGAGTATTTAGGTGAATTTTTTATTTTCTGTATTTTTAGGCTTTATTTTAGATTTGATTTTTGGAGACCCTCATTTTATGCCTCATCCTATAAGACTTATTGGTAATATGATTTCTAAGGGAGAAAAAATTATAAGAAAAATAATGCCTAAAAAAGAGTATTTAGGGGGAGCTATTTTAAGTATTTTTGTTATTTTATCATCATTTTTTCTGCCATTTATCATATTATTTATCTCTAAAAAAATTAGCATTTATTTAAAAATTATACTAGAATCTATATTTATATATCAAATAATGGCTACAAAATCTTTAAAAACTGAAAGCATGAGAGTTTATAAATACCTTAAGAAAAATGATATTTTAAATTCAAGAAAGTATCTTTCATGGATAGTTGGAAGGGATACAGAAAATCTTAATGAAAAGCAAATTACAAAGGCAACAGTTGAAACTATTGCAGAAAATACTTCAGATGGAGTTATAGCACCTCTTTTTTATATAATCATAGGTGGAGCACCATTAGGATTTTTATATAAAGCTGTAAATACTTTAGATTCAATGATTGGATATAAAAATAATAAGTACTTATATTTTGGAAGATTTGCAGCAAGAACAGATGATGTTTTTAATTTTTTACCAGCAATAATAGCATCTTATATAATGCTTCTTGGAAGCTTTATTTTAAGTCTTGATTATAAAAATGCTTATAAAATTTATAAAAGAGATAAAAATAAATCTTCAAGCCCTAATTCTTGCAAGACAGAATCAGTAGCAGCAGGAGCTTTAGATGTTGAACTTTTAGGAGATGCCTATTATTTTGGAAAGTTAGTAAAAAAAGAAACAATAGGAGATAATATAAAAGAAATAGAAATAGATGATATTAAAACTATGAATAAACTTATGTATACCACATCAATACTATCTTTAATAATATTTTCTTCTATAAAATTTTTAATAATTGTATAAAATAAATTGGGAAAGATAGAAGGTGAGAATTATGAAAGAATTAATTCATGGAGGAGATATTTATAGCTTTAATAAAAATGAAAATATAATTGATTTTTCAGCCAATATAAACCCTTTAGGAATGCCACTTTCAGTAAAAAAAGCAATAATAGATAACATAGAAAATTATAAAGCTTATCCAGACCCTTTATGCAGGTCTCTTAGAAAAGCTTTAGCAGAAAAAGAAAAAACAAGTATGAAAAACATATTATGTGGAAATGGTGCAGCAGATATTATTTTAAAAATAGCTTTAGGAATAAAACCTAAAAAAGCACTTATTTTAGCACCAACTTTTTCAGAATATGAAGAAGGGCTAAAGCTTGTAGATTGCAAGATAAATTATTATAAATTAAAAGAAGAAAATAATTTTTTTATTAAAGATGACATACTAAATTATCTAAATGAAAAAATAGATATAATTTTTTTATGTAACCCAAATAACCCTACAGGAATTCCTTTAAAAAAAGAAGGGATGTTAAAAATTTTAAAAAAATGTATAGAAAAAAATATAATAATGGTAGTAGATGAATGTTTTATGGATTTTATTTATGATGAAGAAAATTATAGTATTTCTAGTTATATAAATGAGTTTAAAAATCTTATAATATTAAAAGCATTTACAAAAATATATGCAATGGCTGGAATAAGGCTTGGATATATGCTTTCATCAAATGAAGAAATTATAGATAAAATAAGTTCAATTGGACAGCCTTGGAGTGTATCTTCTGTGGCAGCTTTTTCAGGAGAAGCTGCTTTAAAAGAAAAGGAATTTGTAAATAAAACTAAAGTATACATAAAAGAAAATAGAGAATTTTTAAAAAAAGAACTAAAAAAATTAGGCTTTAAAGTTTTTGATTCTGAAGCTAATTATCTATTTTTTAAATCTAATATTTTAGGTATAAAAGAGTATTTAAAAGAAAAAGGGATACTAATAAGAAGCTGTAGTAATTATGTATCTTTAAATAAGGACTATTATAGAATATCAGTAAAATCAAAAGAAGATAATAAAATATTAATTAAGTATTTAAAAGAATTAATATATGAGGAACAAAAAAATGAAGACTATAATGGTTATAATTGATGGGGCAGAGCCTTTTGATTATAGGTTTTGTGAAAATATAAAATCTATAAAATACTGTAAAAAAGTAAATAACACTCCAAGCAAAATGGAAACTAATAGCCTTACTTGTATAATGAATCTTCTTAAAGTTTCAAAAGAGTATATTCCAAAGGGAAGGGCTTATTTAGAAGCACTTTCTGTAAAAGAAGAAGTAAATGAAGAAGATTTAATTTTAAGATGTAATAATGTTAGTATAAATAATGAAATTTTACTTTCAAATTGCAGCGAAGGAAATAATTTAAAATACAAAAATCCTATAAGTTTATATAATGAATTTAAGTTTATACATATGGGAAGTTATAAAAATCTTCTTATAATAAAAAATGGATATAAAAATTTAGATTATATAAAAACCTATCCACCTCATGAAAACTTAGAAAAAAATATTTATGAAATTATGCCAAAGTGCAGTAATAAAAGTATTGAAGAGGATTTAAAAAAGCTTATTTTAGATTTTAACCTTTATCCTTGGGGAGAAAGCAAAAAACAAAAAATACCTAGTTTTTATTCAATACATAAATTAAAGGGAGCTGTTGTATGTAAAACAGAAATTGTAAAAGGCATTGGAATGGCTATGGGAATGTATTGCCCTAAAATAGATAAAGTAACTGCAGATATAGATACAAACTTAAAAAATAAAAGAGATTGTGCCTTAAAACTTATTAAAGATTATGACTTTGTTCTTCTTCATATAAATGGAGCTGATGAAGCAGCTCATAGAAAAAATAAAAGGGAAAAGGAAGAATTTATTAAAAGGATAGATAGAGAAGTTATAAAGTTTTTAAAAGAAAAAGATTTTAATTTAATAGTTACTTCAGACCATGGTACAAGTTGCAAAAGTGGAAAACATATAAATGGATTAGTAAATTTTTATATGACAAATAAGGAGGGGGAAAATGGCTAAGGTAATAATGATACAAGGAACAGCATCAAATGCAGGAAAAAGTATTTTAGTGGCTGGATTATGTAGAATATTTAAACAAGATGGATATAAAGTAGCACCTTTTAAATCTCAAAATATGGCATTAAATTCTTTTATAACTGAAGAAGGCTTTGAAATGGGGAGAGCTCAAGTTATGCAGGCAGAGGCTTGCAAAATAAAACCTAAGGTTGAAATGAATCCTATATTATTAAAGCCTACAAGTGATAAGGGCTCTCAGGTTATAGTTAATGGAAAAGTTTATAAAGATATGTCTGCAAAGGATTATTATAAAGAAAAGTCAAAACTTAAACCTGAAATTATGAAGGCTTTTAATAAGCTTTCAAAGGAATATGACATAATAGTAATTGAAGGGGCAGGAAGTCCTGCTGAAATTAATTTAAAAAAAGATGATTTAGTTAATATGGGTATGGCAAAAATGGCAAATTCTCCAGTTTTAATTGTAGGAGATATTGATAGAGGAGGAGTTTTTGCATCCCTTGCAGGAACAATGCTTTTATTAGATGAAGATGAAAAGGCTATGGTAAAGGGAACTATAATAAATAAGTTTCGTGGAGATGTAAAAATATTAGAGCCAGGATTAAAAATGCTTGAAGATATTATAAAAGTACCAGTGGTAGGGGTTGTTCCTTATTTAGATGTTAATATAGATGATGAAGATAGTTTAACTGATAAATTTCATAATAAAAAGTCAGGCTCATTAATAGATATAGCTGTTATAAGGCTTCCTAGAATATCAAATTTTACAGATTTTAATCCTTTAGAATATATAAATGGTGTAGAAGTTAGATATGTAGCTTCAACAAAAGAGTTAAAAAATCCTGATTTAATAATAATTCCAGGAACTAAAAATACAATTTCAGATTTAAAATGGCTTAGGGAAAGTGGTTTAGAAGCTTATATAATGAAGCATGTTTCAAAGGATAAACCTTTAATTGGAATATGTGGAGGTTATCAAATCCTTGGAAAATATTTAAAAGACCCTTATAACATAGAAGAGGGTGGAGAAATTAAAGGCTTAGGACTTTTAGATTCAGAAACAATATTTGAAAGGGAAAAAACAACAGTAAGAGTAAAGGGAAAACTAGAAAATGTAAGTGGAATTTTTAAAAATCTTTCAAACAAAGAATATGAAGGCTATGAAATTCATATGGGCTTAACTACTAATAACAAAAATATTGTTAATAATAAAAATGTATATGGAACTTATATACATGGAATATTTGATAAGGAAGAAATAACAAAGGTAATAATAGAAGAACTTTTAAAGAAAAAAGGATTAAATACAGAAAATCTTAAAGCTTTTAATATGGAAGAATATAAAGAAACTCAATATGATATTTTAGCAGAAGAAGTAAGGAAGGCTTTAGATATAGATTATATATATAAAATAATGGGATTGTAAAGGTGAAAAAATGAAGATTGAAAATATAAAACCAGAGGAAATAGAAAAGCGTAGCTTTGAAATAATCACAGAAATATTAGGAGATAAAAAATTAGCTTCTGAAAATGAAAAAGTAATAAAAAGAGTTATACATACATCAGCAGATTTTGATTATGCAGATAATTTATATTTTTCAGAGAATATAGTAGAAAAGCTTGTTAATGCAATAAAAGAGGGAGCTTGTATTGTAACAGATACTCAAATGGTTAAAGCTGGTATAAATAAAAAAACATTAGCTAAATTTAATGGAGAGGTATTTTGCTTTATAGGTGATGAAGATGTTTCTAAAAAAGCAAAAGAAAAAGGAGTAACAAGGTCAATTGTAAGTATGGAAAAAGCCTGCAATATAAATAAAAAGCTTATTTTTGCAATAGGAAATGCTCCAACTGCATTAATAAGAATAACAGAGCTTATTAAAGAAGGAAAAGTGAAACCAGAGGGAGTAATAGGAGTGCCAGTAGGTTTTGTAAATGTGGTAGCTTCAAAGGAAATGATTATAGAAAGTAACGAGCCTTGTATAGTAGCAAGAGGAAGAAAAGGTGGAAGTAATATAGCAGCTGCTATTTGTAATGCCTTAATTTATATGGCAGATGGAAGATAAGAAAGTGAGTATTTTTTATGAGTGATAAAGATTTAGGAAAGGAAAATTTTATAGATTCTAAAGAGAATATGTATGTATATAAAAATCATAAAAAGCTTAGATTTGGATATACAACAGGCTCTTGTGCAGCAGCAGCTTCTAAGGCTTCTATAATAATGCTTTTAAGTAAAAAACCTATTAAAAAAATTCAAATTATGACTCCTAAAGGAATACTTTTAAATCTTAATGTTTTAGATATAACCTTTGGAGAGGATTTTGTAAAGTGTGCTATAAAAAAAGATAGTGGAGATGACCCAGATGTAACAAATGGAATACTTGTATATTCAAAGGTTCAGTTTTCAAAGGATAAAGATATTATAATTGATGGTGGAATTGGAGTTGGAAGAGTTACAAAAGATGGACTTCAATGTAAAAAAGGAAGTGCTGCAATTAATAAAGTTCCTAGAGAAATGATTTATAAAGAAGTAAAAAATGTATGTGAAGAATTTGAATATAAAGAGGGGCTTTATGTTGAAATATCAATACCAGAGGGAGTAGAAATTGCTAAAAAAACCTTTAATCCAAGGCTTGGAATAAAAGGTGGAATTTCTATTTTGGGAACAAGTGGAATTATAGAGCCCATGAGTGAGAAAGCACTTATTGATACTATAAAGGTGGAAATGAAACAACTTAAAGTAAATGGAGCAGAGTATCTTTTAATAACTCCTGGAAATTATGGAGAAAGCTTTTCAAGAGAAAATATGGAAATAAATATAGAAAATTCTTTAAAGTGTAGTAATTTTGTTGGAGAAACCTTAGATTATGCTTGTGAAATAGGAGTAAAAGGCATTTTATTTATTGCTCATATAGGAAAGTTTATAAAGATTGCAGGTGGAATTATGAATACTCATTCTAAAAATGCAGATTGTAGAATGGAAATTTTAGCAGCTCACGCTGGAGTCTGTGGAGCAAATTCAAAAACCATTAAAGCTATAATGAATTGTATAACAACTGATGAGGCAATAGAAATATTAGAAAAAGAAGGACTAAAGGATAAAACAATGAAGTCAATTAGTAAAAAAATAGACTTTTATTTAAAAAATAGAATAAAAAATGAATTTTTAGTTGGAGCAGTTGTATTTTCAAATAAATATGGAATACTTTGTGAAACAGAAGATGTTAAAGAATTAATAATTAACTATAGATAAAATGGAGGAAAAAAATGAAGGGAAAATTATATGGGGTAGGAGTTGGGCCAGGAGACCCAGAACTTTTAACTCTTAAGGCAGTAAGATTAATTAAAGAATGTGAAGTAATAGCAATTCCAGCTAATTCAAAGGAAAAATGTGTAGCTTATAAAATAGCATCTAAGGTTATTGAAAATATTGATGATAAAGAATTTTTATATGTACATATGCCTATGACAAAAGATGAAAATTTATTAAAGGAAAGTCATAATAAAGCTTCAGAAAAAATAGCTAAAATTTTAGATAGTGGAAAAAGTATAGCATTTTTAACATTAGGCGACCCTACTATTTATTCAACTTATATTTATATTCATAAGCTTTTGTTAAATAAAGGATATGAAACAGAAATAATAAGTGGAATACCTTCTTTTTGTGCTGCTTCTGCAAAAATAAATGAAGGCTTAGTTGAAAAATCAGAAGCACTTCATATAATTCCTGCTTCTTATGAAATTAAAGAGGCTTTAAAACTTGAGGGAACTAAGGTTTTTATGAAAAGTGGAAAGAAAATAGGTGAAGTTAAAAAAGCAATAAAAGAAAATAAAAATAGAGCTATTATGGTTGAAAATTGTGGTATGGAAAATGAAAGGATATATAAAAATCTTGAAGATGTAAAAGAAAATGCAAGTTATTATTCTTTAATAATAGTAAAGGAGGAATAATTTATGGTTAATTTTGTTGGAGCAGGCTCTGGAGCTAAAGATTTAATAACAGTAAGAGGGAAAAAACTTATTGAAGAAGCAGATGTTATTATATATGCAGGTTCTTTAGTTAATCCTGAACTTCTTCAGTATAAAAAAGAAGAATGTGTTGTTTATAATAGTGCAAAGATGACCTTAGAAGAGGTTATAGATGTCATTAAAAAATCAGAAAAAGAAAATAAAAATACAGTTCGTCTTCATACAGGGGACCCTTGTCTTTATGGTGCTATAAAAGAACAAATGGATATTTTAGATAAAGAGGGTATAAAGTATGAATATTGCCCAGGAGTAAGTTCTTTTTGTGGAGCAGCTTCTAGCTTAAAGGCAGAATATACTCTTCCTAATATATCTCAAAGTGTTATTATAACAAGAATGGCAGGAAAGACTAAAGTGCCAGAAAAAGAAGATATAGAAAAGTTAGCATCTCATAATGCAACAATGGTAATATTTTTAAGTACAGGACTATTAGAAGAATTAGAAAAAAAGCTTATTAAAGGTGGATATAAAGAAAACACCAAAGCTGCTATAGTCTATAAAGCAACTTGGGAGGATGAAAAAGTAGTAAGGTGTACAGTAAGTACCTTATTTGAATCTGCTAGGAAAAATAATATAACAAAAACTGCTCTTATAGTAGTTGGAGATGTATTAGAAGGTAGTGAATATAACCGCTCAGAATTATATAATCCATTTTTTACAACAGAGTTTAGAAAGGGTATAGAATAAGGAGGAATTTTTATTTGAAAATTGCTATAGTTAGCTTTACAAATAATGGAGCTATACTTAATAAAAAAGTAAACAATGAACTTGAAAAGTTAGGATATATATGTAAGTCTTATAGTATTTCAAGGTTTTCAGAAAAGTATAATTTAAATAAAATAGAGCCTTCTTTAAAGGAGTGGACTAAAAAGCATTTTAAAGAAGAGGATGCTTTAATTTTTATAAGTGCTTCTGGCATTTCAGTAAGGGCTATATCACCTTTTGTTAAGGATAAAAAAACAGACCCTGCAGTTATTGTTATAGATGAATTAGGAAAGTTTGTTATTCCTCTTTTATCAGGACATATAGGAGGCTCTAATAAGCTTTCTAAAGAAATTTCTAAATTTACAAATTCTATAGAAGTTATAACAACTGCTACGGATATAAATAATAAATTTGCAGTAGATGTTTTTGCTAAAAATAATAATTTATATATTTCTAATATGGCTATTGCAAAGGAAATATCAAGTAAAATATTAGAGGGAGAAAAAATAGGTTTTTTAAGTGATTTTAACTTTAAAGGAAATATTCCCTCTGAACTTGTTAAAAAAAATATAGAGAATATTGTAGAAGAAGAAAAGAAAAAAGTTTCAATAAAAAATCCTAAAATAGGAATATATGTTTCCATAAGTGGAAAGGATATATATGAGAGAACATTAAATTTAATTCCTAAGATTGTAACTATTGGAATTGGATGCAGAAAGGGCATTGATATTAAGGATATAGAAGAACTAGTTTTTAGGGTATTAAAAGAAAATAATATATCTATACATTCAGTTAAAAAAATAAGTAGCATAGATTTAAAAAAAGATGAAGAAGGAATAAAGAAATTTTCTAAAAAATATAATATTCCTTTTAAAGTTTATTCTAAGGAAGAATTAGAAAAGGTAGAAGGTAACTTTACAGAATCAGATTTTGTAAAGTCAGTTACAGGAATAAGTAATGTTTGTGAAAGAGCAGCAATTATAGAAAATAGAAAAGGAAAGTTAAAGGTTAAAAAAACTATAGGAAATAAAGCTACATTAGCTTTATATATAGAAGAATGGGGTGGAGTTTTTGAATAAATTATATGTAGTTGGAATTGGACCTGGAGAATATGAACAAATGACAATAAAGGCAATAAAAACATTAGAAAATAGTGATGTTATAGTAGGTTATACTGTTTATGTTGATTTGATAGAAACGTATTTTAAAGGAAAAAAGTTTTTAACAACTCCAATGAAAAAAGAAGTTGATAGATGTATATTAGCCTTTGAAGAAGCACAAAAAGGTAAAAAAGTATCTTTAGTATGTAGTGGAGATGCTGGAGTTTATGGAATGGGAGAGATTGTATTAAGATTATCCTCAAAGTATAAAGATGTTGAAGTTGAAATAGTTTCAGGAATAACAGCAGCTTTAAGTGGAGCTTCAGTTTTAGGTGCTCCTTTAATACATGATTTTGCAGTTATAAGTTTAAGTGATTTATTAACTCCTTGGGAGAAAATAGAGAAAAGGCTTTTACTAGCTGCAGAATCAGATTTTGTGATATGCCTTTATAATCCTTCAAGTAAAAAAAGACAGGATTATTTAAAAAAAGCCTGTGATTTAATTATGAAATTTCAAAAAAAAGATACCATATGTGGCTATGTTAAAAACATAGGAAGAGAGGGAGAAGAGTATAAAATTTTAACCTTAGAAGAGTTAAGGGAGAGTTTAGTAGATATGTTTACCACAGTCTTTATAGGAAATTCTCAAACTAAAGAAATAAATGGGAAAATGGTAACACCAAGGGGATATAAAAATGTATAAATTATTAATATTTGGTGGTACAACTGAAGGAAGAAAGCTTGTAGAGTATCTTAAAAATAAAAATATAAAAATTCACTTATGTGTTGCAACAGAATATGGAGAGTCTCTTATTAAAGAAAATGAAAATATAAAAATATCTTCTAAAAGATTAAATAAAGAAGATATTATAGAGCTTATAAATAAAGAAAATTTTGATTTAGTAATAGATAGTACTCATCCTTATGCTTTAGAAGTTTCTGAAAATATTTTTTTAGCTTGTAAAGAAACAAAAAAAGAATATTTAAGGCTTTTAAGAGAAAGTGAAGAAGAAAATGAAGAGGATATAATATATGTAAATTCAGTAAAGGAAGCAGTAGATTTTTTAGAAAATACCTATGGAAATATATTAGTTACAACAGGAAGCAAAGAAATATCAAGTTTTACTGCTTTAAAAGATTATAAAGAAAGAGTTTTTGCAAGGGTTTTATCTATTCCAAAGGTAGTTGAAGAATGTTCAAAGTTAGGATTTCAAGGAGTTAATTTAATAGCTATGCAAGGACCTTTTACAGAAGAGTTTAATTATGCTTTATTAAAACAGATTAATGGGAAATATTTAGTTACAAAGGAATCTGGAACTTTAGGTGGTTTTAAAGAAAAAATAAGCTCTGCAAGAAGAGCAGGGGCAAAAATAATTGTTATTGGAAGACCTAAAAAAGAAAAGGGACTTAGTTTTAATGAAATAATAAATATACTTAAAATAAAGTTTAATATAAAGGGTAAAAAGAAAATATATTTAGTTGGAATAGGTATGGGAAATCTTGAAACTATGACTTTAAAGGCAGAGAAAGTAATTAAAACTTGTGATATTATAATTGGTGCTAAGCGTATGGTAGAAAGTTTAAAATCCTTTAATAAAAAAAATTTTATTTCTTATAACTATGATGAAATATTAAATTTTATTGAAGAACATAATGAATATGAAAATATTGTTATTGCTTATTCTGGAGATACTAGTTTTTATAGTGGCTCAAAAAAAATGCTAGAAAAACTAAAAAAATATGATGTGGAATTAATATGTGGAATATCTTCCCCTGTTTATTTTGCATCAAAAATAAATAAAAGTTTAGATGATACAAAGCTTATAAGCATGCATGGAAAGGAAGAAAATATTATTTATCATATTTTACATAATAAAAAAGTTTTTTCTCTTTTAGGAGGAAAAGATAGTATAAAAACTTTATGTAAAGCTCTTATTTTTTATCAATTAGATAATGTTAACTTATATATAGGACAAAATCTTTCCTATAAAGAAGAGAAAATATTTAAAGGAAAACCAAAGGATTTTATAAATTCAGAATTTGAAGGATTAACTGTTATATTAATAGAAAATGAAAACTTTTCACCTGAAAAAGCCTATATAAATATAAAAGATGAAGAATTTTTACGTGGGGAAGTTCCTATGACTAAAGAAGAAATTAGAAGTCTTTCAATATTAAAGCTTGAATTAGATAAAGATTCTATTGTATATGATATTGGTGCAGGAACAGGCTCTGTTTCTATAGAAATGGCTTTAAATTTAGAAAAAGGTAAGGTATTTTCTATTGAAAAAAATCAAAAAGGGATAGACCTTATTAATGAAAATAAAAAGAAATTTAAAGCAGATAATATAGAAGTTATAAAAGGGGTTGCACCAAAGGTTTTAGATTCTCTTTTAAAACCAACTCATGCCTTTATAGGAGGCTCTTCTAATAAATTAAAAGATATTATTAAAACTCTTTTAGATAAAAATCCTGAAATAAAGGTGGTTATAAATGCAATAACTTTAGAAACTTTACTAGACGCTCTTAATTGTATAAAAGAATTTAATGTTAAGGATATAGATATAACTCAAGTAACTATTTCTAAGAATAAAAAATTAGGAAATTATAATTTAATGACAGGACAAAATCCTATTTATATAATTTCCTTTAAAGGAGAAGGAAATTATGAGTAGAGTAATGATTGCAGCTATTTCAAGTGGAAGTGGAAAAACAACAATTACTTGCGGACTTCTTCAAGCTTTAGTTAATAGAAAGCTTAAGGTTTCTTCTTTTAAATGTGGACCAGATTATATAGACCCTATGTTTCATACAAAGATTATTAAAACAAAGTCAAAAAACTTAGATAGCTTTTTTTATGATGAAAATACTTTAAAATATTTAATGGATAAATCAATAAAAAATACAGACATATCTATAATTGAAGGCGTTATGGGGTTTTATGATGGATTAAGTACTTCATCTTTTAAAGGAACATCTTATGAAATAAGTAAAATAACAAAGACTCCTGTAATTTTAGTTGTAAATGCAAAAGGAATGAGCAGGTCTATTGTTCCTATGATAAAGGGATTTTTAGAATATGTGGAAAGTTCTAATATAAAGGGTGTTATTTTAAATGAAATATCAAAAATGATTTATAAAGATATAAAGGATTTAATTGAAAAAGAACTTAATATAAAAGTTTTTGGTTATGTTCCCAATATAAAGGATTTAACAATAGAGAGTAGACACTTAGGTCTTATTACTCCTAGTGAAGTTAAGAATTTAGAAGAAAAGCTTAATAAATTAGCAGAAGTTTTAGAAGAAACTTTAGATATAGATAAAATAATAGCTCTTGCAAAGACTAGTAAAAAATTAGATTATGAAAAAATAAATGTGCCAAAAATAAATTTAAAAGATAACAAAAAAATAAAAATAGCTATTGCCTATGATGAAGCTTTTTGCTTTTATTATGAAGATAATATAAACATTTTAAAGGAAATAGGAGCTGAAATAGTATATTTTAGTCCTATACATGATAAAGTTCTTCCAAAGAACATAAATGGACTTATTTTAGGAGGGGGGTACCCTGAGCTTTATGCTAAAGAACTTTCAAAAAATAAATCTATGAAAGAAAGTATATATAACGAAATAAATAATGGACTTATAACTATTGCAGAGTGTGGAGGTTTTATGTATCTTCATGAAAATATGGAAGATATTGATGGTGTTTCTTATGAAATGGTAGGTATTATAAAGGGAAAATCCTATAAAACTTCAAAACTTAATAGATTTGGATATATAAATATAAAAGCTTTAGAGGATAATTTTTTATGTAAAAAAGATGATGTTATAAGAGGACATGAATTTCATTATTTTGATAGTACAAATTGTGGAGAAAAGTTTTTTGCAGAAAAACCTTCAAAGAAAAGAAGTTGGAAGTGTATAAATTTAACTAATAATTTATTTGCAGGATATCCTCATATACATTTTTATTCAAATTTAAATGTTCCTTATAACTTTATTAAGGCTTGTAAAAACTATAATTATTAAACTTTAAAATATATTTTTGCATATAAAAATTTAATTAAAACTTAAAGAAGATAAAATGGTGGGATAATATGAATTTAGAAGATATTTTAAAAAAAATAGAAAAACCAAGTGAAGAAGCAATAAAAGAAAGTAGAAAAAGGTGGGATAGCATTTCAAAACCTTTAAGAAGTTTAGGGCTTTTAGAAGAGGCAATAATTAAGATTGCAGGTATTCAAGAAAATTCTAAAGTAGATATTAATAAAAAAGCTATTATAGTAATGTGTGCCGATAATGGGGTGGTTTGTGAAAATGTAACTCAAACTGGCATGGAAATTACAGCTTTAGTAACAGAAAACTTTACGAAAAATAAAACATCAGCTTCTGTTATGGCAAATTCTCTTAATGTAGATGTCTTTCCAGTTGATATTGGTGTTTATAGGGAATTAGAAAATGTTATAAAGAAGGAAGAAGAAATTGTACCTAGAAAAATTATAGATAGAAAAATAGGTTATGGTACAAAAAATTTATATAAAGAACCAGCTATGACAGAGGAAGAAACAATAAAAGCAATAAAAGTTGGTATTGATATGGTTAGAATTTTAAAAGAAAAGGATTATAAAATAATAGCAACAGGAGAAATGGGAATAGGAAATACAACAACAAGTAGTGCTTTAGCTTCTGTATTTTTAGATAAATCAGTAGAAACAGTAACAGGAAAGGGGGCAGGTCTTAGCACAAAAGGTCTAGAAAGAAAAATAGAAGTTATAAAATCTGCTATAAATCTTCATAAACCAAATAAAAATAATCCTATAGATGTTTTATCAAAACTTGGTGGTTTTGATATAGCAGGCCTTGTTGGTGTTTTTTTAGGAGGCTCATTATATAAGGTTCCAATAGTTATAGATGGATTTATTTCAGGAGTTTCAGCTCTTATAGCTTGTAAAATTAATCCTTTAGTATCAAATTATATTTTGCCTTCTCATGTTTCAAAGGAACCAGCAGGAAAGCTTATTTTAGATGCTTTAAATTTAAAACCTTTATTAACTTGTGAAATGTGCCTTGGGGAAGGAACAGGAGCAATTTCAATATTCCCTATTTTAGATTTAGCCCTTACTGTATATAACAATATGGTACTTTTTGATGAACAAGGATTTTGTTATAAACCTTTATAAAAATAAGGAGAAATTTATTTATGTTATATTTAGTTACTGGTGGTAGTGGTAGTGGAAAATCTGAATATGCAGAAAATCTTGCAGTATCCTTAAAAAAGGAAAATTTAATTTATATTGCAACTATGTTTCCTTTTGATGATGAAAGTTTAAAAAAAATTGAAAGACATAAAACTATGAGAAAAAATAAGGGCTTTTTAACAAAAGAGTGTTATAAAAACTTGGAAGATATTTCTATTTATAAAAATTCTACAGTTCTCTTAGATTGTATGTCTAATTTAGTGGCAAATGAAATGTATATGGAAAATAAAGAAGATAAAGATATTGTGTTAAAAATAATTAATGGGGTAAAAAGGTTAAAGAATATTTCACACGATATAGTTATTGTAACAAATGAAATATTTTCTGATGGGATAGAATATGATGAAGAAACAGAAAAATATATAGATAATTTAGGTAAAATAAATTCAAAACTCGGAGATTTAGCAGAACATGTTATTGAAGTTGTATATACCATTCCTATATACCATAAAGGGGGAGAAGTAAATGTGGAATTCATTTAAAATAGCTTTTTCTATGTATTCAAAAATACCAATGCCAAAAACAGATTGGAATAAAGAAAATATGAAATATGCTTTATGCTTTTTTCCTTTAGTTGGCTTAGCTATAGGAATTGTATTTTATTTATGGAGCCTTATAGCTAAAGCTTTATCTTTAGGAAATATATTTACTACAGCAATTTATACTATAATCCCTATATTAATTACAGGTGGTATACATATGGATGGTTTTGTTGATTCTATGGATGCTATAAATTCTTACCAAAGTATAGAAAGAAAGCTTGAAATTCTTAAGGATTCTCATATAGGAGCCTTTGCTTTAATAACTTCAATAACATATTTTATAGCTTATTTTGGAGTGCTAAGTGAAATAAATGGAGAGGAGACAATTATTATATCTTTAGGATTTATATTATCAAGGGCTTTAAGTGGTCTTTCAATAGTAACTTTTCCCTTAGCTAAAAAAAGTGGTCTTGCAGCAAATTTTTCAGATTCAGCACAAAAAAAGAAAGTAAAAATTACAATGATTATGTATATAATAATTATTAGTTTAATTATGCTTTATATAAATCTTTTTTTAGGAATAGGTTCAATAATATCTTCTTTAATAGTATTTTTTTATTATAAATCAATGTCTAAAAAAAAGTTTGGAGGAATTACAGGAGATATTGCAGGGTATTTTCTTCAACTTTGTGAATTTTTTATAGCTTTATCAGCAGTTTTAGTTGGAAAAATGTTTTTATAGGAGGATTTTTTTATGAATTTTATAATTGGTGGAAAAGCTCAAGGAAAATTAGATTATGCTCTAAATACTTTTAATTTAAAAAAAGAAGATATTTTTAATTGTGAAAAACTTGAAAATGAAAAAGAAATAAATTTTGAAATGTTAAAATCAAAAAAGGCACTTTATAAATTTCATATTTTAATAAAGGTATTGTTAAAATATAATACTCCTGAAAATACAAAAAACTTAATAAAAGAATTATTAGAAGAAAAAAGAGATTATATAATAATAGCTGATGAAATAGGCTATGGAGTTGTTCCAATAGATAATTTTGAAAGAATGTATAGAGAAGTAGAGGGAAGAATATGCTGTGAAGTTGCTAAAAATTCTGAAAAAGTATATAGAGTTATTTGTGGCATTGGAACTAGTATTAAAGGATAAAGTTATATAAGGAGTAAAAATATGCTTAACATAATATTTATTCGTCATTTAAAAACAAAGGGAAATAAAGAAAAAAGGTATATAGGAACAACAGATGAAAGTTTACTTAAAGAAGAGATAGAAAAGGTTAATATAAATAATTATCCTAAAAAAGTTCAAAAGGTTTATTCAAGCCCATTAAAAAGATGTATGGAAACTTCAAAATGTATATATAAAAATTTTCAGCCTGTAGTATATGAAAATTTAAAAGAATGTGATTTTGGAGATTTTGAAAATAAAAATTATAAGGAATTATCAAATAATATATATTATCAAAAGTGGATAGATAGTAATGGAAAGCTTCCCTTTCCAAATGGAGAAAGTCATGAAAGCTTTAAGAAAAGATGTATAGAAGCTTTTGAAGAAATAATAAAAGAAGCTATAAATTTAAAAGAAAAAAATATTGCATTAGTAGTTCATGGAGGAACTATAATGGCAATTTTAGAAAAATTTGAAGTTTCTAAAAAAAGTTTTTATGACTACCAAGTGAAAAATGGATGTGGCTTTATTGGAGAAATAGATGAAAAAAAGTGGAATTTAGAAAAAGAAATAAAAATAGTAAAAGAAATAAAAATACCTGATGCTTAAAAATTTTTTTATATGCATCAGGTATTTTGCTATTTTAAAATGATTTTAAATTCCTCTATACTTTTAGGATATATATTATCATTAGAAACTATATTTTTAGAAACAAGAACTTCATACATATCAAAAAGAATAGGCTTTTTTAAATTTGCAGCCATAACTACTTCTTCATTTTTAAATACTTCAGTTGGTGTACCATCAAAGATAATATTTCCATTTGAAAAAACAAGGACTCTTTCTGCCCAGCGATATACAAAATTAACATCATGGGTTGAAACTAAAATGGTTTTTCCTTCTTCATTAAGTTTTGATAAAACATCTTCAAGGATAGCTGAATTTATAGGGTCTAAAGAAGCTGTTGGCTCATCAAATATAATTACTTCAGGTTTCATAGCAATAATATCTGCAATACTTACTCTCTTTTTTTCACCACCACTTAAATAATGAGGTGGACGGTCTTTAAAATCTGAAATATTCATATAATTAAGAGCCATTTCAACACGGCTTTTAACTTCCTCTTTTGGAAGCTTTAAATTCATAGGCCCAAAGGAAACCTCTGCCATTACAGTTGAAGCTATAATTTGACTATCTGCATCTTGAAAAACAATTCCAACATTTTTTCTAAGTTCATTTAAATTTTTCTTTTCAATAACCTTTCCATTATAGAATATTTTCCCACTCTTAGATTTTAATACACCATTTAAATTTAAGAAAAAGGTAGATTTCCCAGCTCCATTAGAACCAATAACACAAACTCTTTCTCCTTTATAAAAGTTAACATTAATCTTATTTAAAGCAACTTTTCCATTACCATATGTATATTCTAAATCTTTAACTTCAATAATAGGATTTTTCATAATAACTTTCTCCTTATTTTTTTGTAATTAATGCTATAGCTATAATAAAAATTATAAATATAGCACCATATACTATTTGATTTACTTTAATTTTTTTATCTTCTTCAAGAAAAAGAAATTCTCCTTCATAACATCTTGCTTCAAGAGCATTATAATACTCATTTGCTTTTTTAAAAGATACAACTAAAAGATTACTTAAAATTTGCCCAAAAGAATAACAAGAAGTTTTAAAATCCTTATATCCTAAACGAGATATAGCAGAATTTTTCATATTACATTGAACTTCCATAAGAATGAAAATATATCTATAAATTAAATTCATAAGTTCTGTAATAATACTTGGAACATGACATTTTCTAAGTACAGATATAATTTCAAAAGAAGGGGTAGAAAGTGTCATAAGATAAGTTGAACTTACTGCACCTAAAGCTTTTAATACTAAAAAAATAGTGCTTTTTATACTACCTATTGAGGTATAAATATAAAAAAAGTAAAGATTAATATTATATTCTCCAATAGGTTTTTTTGAAACTCCAAAGGCAATAGCAAAACTTCCAAGTATAATAAATGTAAGTGGAATACTTATAAGAGAAATATAATCATGAATATGTAATCCACTTTTAACAATATTTAAATATGCCATTAGTGCAATTATTATAATTGAAACATAAACATTATCAAGTATTATACATAAAAATAAGGTAAGTATTGAAAAGCCAACTTTAAACTTTGGACTCCAATTTCTTATTTTTGAAGCATATGCATAATAATCTATAGAAAATACACCTTCTCCATGATGATGTGCCATTTAAAATCCCTCCATATATAAAAATCTTTTGAAAGTATATCACAAAAATATAAAAATACAAAACTTTATTAAGTATTATCTTTTAAATCCAAATAAAGTAATTTAATGTAAAAATATTGAAAAGCATTGACAAAATTTCTTATATGGTGTTATATATAAAATGATTGATTATTGTGTTTTAAGAGAATTTTTGTTAAGTAAGGAATGAAAAAGTTATGAATAATAAAAAAATAATTTTTGCTAAAGTAGGATTAGTTTTTGCCTTTGGTTTTTTATCAGCACCAATTATTAAGGCAGATGTAATAACAACAACTATTCCCTATATAGATGATAATGGAGTAAAGTCTGTAAATATAGAAGACCTTGCAAGAGCATCAAAAGGAATAGTAGAAGAAAATGAAGACTCTATAGATATACTTATAAATGATAAGATTTTATCTATATATCCAGAAAAAGGAGCAGCCTTTTTAGATGGAGATTTAATTCCTTTAAAAACAAAAACAGTTATTGATAATGCTACAGGAGAAACTTTTGAATTCCCAATATGTGAAAAGATAACGGAAAATAATGGAGGACACTTAATACCAGTGTCTGTAGTTTCAAAATCCTTTGGAATTGAAGGAGAAGAAACAGGCTATGTAATTAAAACAGAAGTAAAAACTCAAGATAATAATGATAATAAAACAAGTAATAGTGGTAGTAGTGATAGTAATAATATTACTGAAGGCAGTACTGTTAGTACAAATACTGCAAGTAGTAATAGTAATGATAGTGATGAAAACAGTAATTTAAATACAAAAACTGAAAATGGGTTTGAAGATAATAATAACAATAATGATAATAACACTGAAAATAATGAAAATGATAGTAAGATAAATGAAGGCAGTGATAATTAGTGAAAGAAAGTAGTTTAAAAGTATTTGTAGGTTATTTACTATAAAAAATAATCTACAAAATACTATAAAAATATATTAAAAAAGGAGGGAGTTGTTAGTTCTATAAAAATATAAATGTTTAACTTAACTTGTTTTATTGTATAATAAGATTAGCTATTGTGAATCCCATACATTGCGAAAGGGATGTAGTCATAGAGTAGAATCTTGGGTGTTAGTGTTAATATAAACCTCATTTCGTTGAGGTGCGAAAACCAAGCAAAACAAGTAATATAGGAAGTTTCAACTAAAAAGAAAACCTATATATTTAGGATGCGTTGTATCCGAATTTACGCCCTCGGAGAGTTGTATCAAACGAAAGTAGGTTACTTTTTATAGTTTTTAAAATCGGACTCGTAGAACAGGGAATTAAACAATATTTATAGATATTTATAGATTTTTGGCAACGGTAAAGTTTTCTCATGAAAAAAAAGATAGTAGCTATAGGAGTCTTAGGAATATGTTCAGCTATGTTTTTAGGATGTAGTGTTGACTTAACAAAATTACCTACTATTCCATTTGAAAAGTTTGTATTAGAAGGGGATACTGAAGAAAAAGACATAAAATTAGATGAATTAAATAGTTGTATAACAACAGAAGAATTAGACAAATTAACAGAGAATACAACTAACTTGTTTAATTTAATATATAGTAAAGATTATTACTATGAAAATTATTATGACTTAGAAAAATATTTTGAAAATACAAAGGATTTTTTTACAAATGATTATTATGAAAGTATTGTAGAAAATAAAAATAATAACTTAAAAAAAATAGCAGACAATATTTATTCTAAGGAAAATCAATTCTTTAAACAGGGAAAAATAATAGAATTTGAAGAAGACATAAACAAAAGATATATAGTTGTTGAAATTGTATATCTAAATGATTCTAAAAGCTTTATTACTGATAAAATAAAATTAACTATAGATGATGAATGTAAAATATCAGATTCTGAAATAATATCTCAAGGAGAAGTTGTTGATAATACTACAAAAGCTTTAACTTCTGAAGGGTCTATTATTAGTGATAATGAAATTAATAACTTTAAAAGAGTATTTTCAAACTTTTTAGGAGAAATGTATAATGAAGAATTATATGAAAATATTGAAGATGAGGAAAGTAAGTTAGAATTAAGTTCTTTAATAGAAAACTTAAACTTAGAAAATAAGGATGATGAAGTATTAAAAAAGCTATTTTTAATGGGAAGAGGAACATTTAATAACTATTATATAACTAAAGTTTATTTAGAAGATAAAGATTCTTTAGCAAAGAGTTTATTTACTGTTTCTTTTGTAAATGGTAGAAATGTAACAGAGTTTAAAGTATATTTTTCAAGAATAAATCAGAGTATTACTTCGATTTCTATGTAGTAGTAACTAAAGAAGTGAGAAAGGAAAGTCTTAAAACATGAGTAAAGAGAAAAAAGTAAAGCATGAGAAAAAACGTAAAAAAAGACATATAGTTAGAAACATATTTCTTATATTATTTCTTATATTAATTATTTCTGTAATTGCAGCAACTTTTCTAGGATATAATTTTTATAAAAAGCATAAAACTGAAATAAGTAATTGTATAAAAGATGGATATAAAAAAGTAGAATCAATAGATGAAAATACTTTTAATGGTAGACATAGCACAAAAATTTATGATAAAGATGGTAATTTATTTAAAGAATTTAAAACAAATAATTCTATATATAAATCATATGATGAAATAAATCCATTAGTTTTTAAAGCTAGTATTGCTATAGAAGATGAAAGATTTTATGAACATAAAGGAATAGATTATAAAGGAATATTAAGAGCTGGAGTAAAATATTTAACCAGTAAAGGAAAAGTGGTTCAAGGAGGCTCTACTATAACTCAACAGTTATGTAAGTATACTTTTTTAACTCTAGACCAAAATATGTGGAGAAAACTAGAGGAAATGGTTATAGCACAAGAGCTAGAAAAAAAATATACAAAAAATGAAATATTAGAGTTTTATGTAAATAATAATTATTTTGGATATGGATGTTATGGTATTGAAAGTGCTTCTGAGTATTTCTTTCAAAAAAATACAAATGAATTAACTCTTTCAGAAATAGCATTTTTAGTTGGAATTCCAAATAACCCAACAGTATATGATCCTATTAATAAAATAGATAATACATTAGAAAGACGAAATCTTATATTAAATAAAATGCTTGAATTAGGATATATAAGCAAAGAAGAATGTGATGAAGCATTAAAAGAAGAAATAGTATTAAATGTAAATAAAGTTTACTTTGATAATACAGTAAGTGATTATGCTTTAGATTTAGCAGTAAATGAATCAACAAAAATCTTAATGAAAATGAAGGGATTTCAGTTTAAATATATATTTTCTACAGAAGAGGAAAGAGTAAATTATTTTGATAAATATAATGAATTATATAATTCTTGTAGAGATGAATTTTTAACTGGAGGATATGAAGTAAATACTACTATAGATATGAAACTTCAAAATCAATTGCAATGGTATATTGATAATGAACTTCAAGGAGAAACAGAAGTTAATGAAGAAACAGGTATTTATAAAAGACAAGCTGCAGCTACAGTAATAGATAATAGTAATGGAACAGTAGTTGCCATAGTAGGAGGAAGGACACAAGAAGGAAATACCTATAATAGAGCTTTATTATCTGCAAGACAACCAGGTTCTGCTATAAAGCCTTTAATTGCATATACTCCAGCCTTTGAAAATGGATATTATCCTGATGAAATGTATGTAGATGAACCTATAGAAAATGGACCAAGTAACTGGTTTGATGGATACTATGGAAATATTTCCTTAAGATATGCCATAGAAACATCTGTAAATACAATTCCTTATAGGTTAATGGAAAGTTTAGGAGTGGATAAGTGTAGAAAATATTTAACTAACATGGAATTTAAATATCTTACTCCAGAGGATAATTCACCAATACTTGCAGTTGGAGGATGGTCAAAAGGTACAACTACAGTAGAGATGGCTGGAGGATTTTCTACATTAGCTCGTAATGGTATGTATATAGAACCTACTAATGTTTTAAAAATAACTAAGGTAGGAGTAGATAAAGAAATTTATGAAAATGCTTTTTTACAAAAGAAAATTTATGATGAAGGAGCATGCTATTTAACTACAGATGCCTTAAAGGGAGTTTTAACTAAAGAGTATGCTACAGCTTATGGAAGTGGAATTGATAACTTTGTAAATCAAGCTGGAAAAACTGGTTCAACAGATGAGTATAAGGATTTATGGATGGCTGGATATACTCCTTATTATACTGCTGTAGTATGGAATGGTACAGATACTCCAGAACCTTTATATTCAAGTATGTCAGCTTCAAAAAATATATGGAAAAATATGATGAATTATTTACATGAAGGATTAGAAGATAAAGAATTCCAAAAGCCAGAATCTATATATGAAGAAAATGGACAATTAAAAAATAATTTATCAAGTGGGGAAAATAAAGTACTTTTAGCTAGAAAAACTGAAGAAGAAACAAGAAAATCTTCTGAAATTAATGAGCAAACAGAAAGACTTAAGGAAAATTCTTATAGAATAGAATATGGATTATCTGATAAAGAAGAAGAGGCAAGAGAAAAAAAGGCAAAGATTGCTTTAGAAGAATTATCTTCTTATAATCTTATAAAATCAACACAAGAAAATGAATTAAATAAATTACTAGAAAAATGTAGTGAAAAAATAGAAGAAGTTAAAAAAGCTTCTGTTTATAATGAATATCTTTTAGAATATAAAAATTTAAAAACTTATTTTACTAATAAATTAAATAGCATAAAAGCAGAAGAAAAACGTAAGTTAGAAGAAAAAAATAGAGTAACTAAACCATCAACAAGTACAGCAAATAAAAATAATAATAAAACTAATAATAAAACTACAACTACAACTACAACAACAACAGTTACTACTAAAAATAATAATAAAAATAATTAAATAGTAAATTAACATAATACTATGAAAGAGGAAAAAATTATGTTAGGTAAGAAAAAGGGAAAAATAATAACAATTATAATAATTATTTTAGTCATTATAGCATTAGGCTTTATTATACCTTCTTTGTTAAAAAAAGAAAAACTTGCAACTAATGTTGAAACAAGTGCTAAAGAAGAGCATAAAATTAAAAGTCTTGTTTCAAAGGCAGGATATAAGATGTTTAACTTTGAAGAGAAAGATTTTATACTTGTAATTCCAGAGGAGTCTTTAGGGGAAGAAGAATTTAAAAATTTTATAAAAGAAATATATGATTATGGAAGTGAAGCTAAGGAAGAATATATTTCATTTCAAGTTTTTTCAGATGAACAACATGCAAAAAAACTTGAAAATTTTTATGAAGAAGGCTTATTAAAGGATGTAAAAATAGATTTTAAAACAAATAAAGTAACTATAGGAACCTTTGAAAAAGTTCCAGCTATAGAAAAATCAGAATTTATTAATGACTATTCTCAAGGAAAAGTAATTTCTAAAGATGGAAATATAATTATAACTATGGATATGGCTTTTGAAGGGGAAAATCCAGTAAATGTTGTAGCAAATGCTAAAGCCTTTTGTGAACTTTTTAAAAGTGCAAATCCATCAAAAAATATTAATAGTATAGAACTTCATTTAAATGAAGATAGTGCTACAAATGAATATAGATTTAATAATCTATTTGAAGGAATCTTAGAAAAGATAGAAGTAGTAAATTATTAAAATGTTATAATCAAAGTAATTTTATAGAAGGAATGCTTTGAACATTTTTAGCAAAGAAAGAAGCAGATTTTTATATTAACAATATTAGAGGCTTTAGTTATTTTCATATATTATTTTTCAAGAGCCTGAAAAAATTTAAAGAGATATTTAGTAAGTAGAATGAATTTTCTTAGAATATTAGGAAATTGGTAATTTTTATATAAAAGAGGTCTTTGTTTTAAAACAAAGACCTCTTTTATATTTTATATTATAGAGAAATTATAATCCAAAAACTTCTCTTTTTTTCGAAACAAGTGTTATCATAAACATTGGTAATATTAATGAAGAAATAATATTAGATGAAAATCCATTAAATATTATAGATACTATTATTGAAAGTATAACAGCTACAAAATAGGAATAGATACCTAATGATTTTTTCATAAATATTAAAATTGCTGATAACAAGAAAATAACTCTTAAAATAATACCAATAATAAGGCGCAAATTATTTGTAGTTGATTGAATAACTTCTCCATTATAAGTTTCAACAACAAGCTCTCCTAAAAATATAGTGCCTAAATTGATAACAATACCTAAAATAGAACTTAACAAGTAAAGACTAGTTATAATGATTATTCCAACCCCTAATTTTTTATTTTCTTCCATAAACTTTTCTCCAATCTATTTTACAGTCCAAAAACAAATTTCCTTTTTGAAATAAATATTGCCATAAGTATAGGAAATATTAAGCTTAATATAATATTTAAAATTGAAAATCCAGAAAATATTATACTTGCTATTATTGAAATAATTTCAACAATAAAATATCCATATATTCCAATAGATTTTTTCATAAGAATAAGAATTACTGATAATGCAATAAGTATTGACAAAATAAGACCTATAATTGTTTGACCAGCAGAAGGAATAAGAGATGTATCAAGTCCTAATGTTTTATAGCTTTCAACAATTTTATCTCTTCCAGTAAGCATTGTAATAGAACTAAATAATGTAAATACAAAGCCTATTAATGTAAGTATGCATATTGTCATTATTCCCCCACCTAATTTTTGATTGTTAGTTTCCATAAATATACCTCCATAAAATTAATTCTTTTATATTGTACCATATTATTCCTATAAAGTATATTATATTTTATAATATCAAAAATTATATTATTTTCTAGTTTTTTTTAATAGTTTATAAAGTTAATAATTAAGTATATTTTAGAAGAAAGAAATTTATTGACAACTTCCTAATAGATAGTGTATATTGTACATATATTATATATACAATATTTTTAGTAAATATATAGTTAGTTTGATTTTTTGTAATAATTACACATTTTCTTTATACTTTCTTTATATTTGCTTAATAGTTTTTAAAAACTTATTATTTATAATAAGAATTGTAATAAAGAATATGAAGGAGAAGGTATAAAAAATGTATGTAGAAGGGAAAAAGTAAATATTAATAAAAAGATAAGAAAAAATTAACATTTGTATAGTGCATTAAATTAAAAAATGTTATATTTATAAAGTTAGTAAATAACTGTAAGGTGGGTAAAAGAATGAAAAAAAAGTATTTAAAATATGTAGTCATTGGAGCAATAATTTTAGTATCAACAGTAGCAATATACTTAGTTAAGATAACTAGTGATAATAGCCAAGGAAAAAGTAGTAGTATTAGTAGTATAGAAACTACCATAATAGGTAATTCTTCAAAAAAAATATATATCAATGGAGTTATTCAACCTATAGAAAATAAAAATATTTATTTAGATGCTTCAAAAGGAAAGGTTGATACTGTTTCAGTAACAGATGGACAAGCTGTTAATGCTGGAGATGTATTATTTACTTATAAAAATGATACAATAACATCTCAAATTGAGGATTTTAATGGACAAATATCAACTTATCAAACTCA
>ONGV01000081.1 GCA_900317445.1 uncultured Eubacteriales bacterium
TCAATTTTCAAAGACCATTTTATCTCGTCGCCCTCAAGCGACTTTTTTATTCTATCATCAAACTTTTTTCTTGTCAATAACTTTTTTTAAGTTATTTTTCAAGCTTGTTTGACAACGAAACTTATCTTATCACCAAAGCTTTTTCTAGTCAACTATTTTTTTGAGTTACTAGCTATTGTTTTCAGCGACGGTGTTTATCATATCACATATTATGATATATTATTTTTAATGACCTATTAATTTAAGGTTTTACAATATAATTGCTCTTTATTTTTTTATTATTCACCATTTTTCACTATTAGATACACTAGGAATAGTTTATTTGTTAATTTTATAATATTTTAAGATTTTCTATTCGTAAATTATGGTATAATGTAGCATAAACCAAATATTTATTTTTAGAAAGGGGAATTATTAATGAAGTTTAAACCGTTTATTTCAAAAATACTTGTATTTATTATTACTTTAACAATTATTTCTACATGTCAAAATGCTGTTTCAGTTAAAGCAGATTCTTTTAAAGTTGTAACTTTAGGTGCAGATTTAACAGATGAACAAAAATCACAAATGTTAAAATACTTTAATGTGACAGAAAATGATGCTAATATACTTACTATTACATCTGCTGAAGAATATGAAGCTTTAGGTGATGTTGCTACTCCAGCTCAATTAGGTACTAGAGCAATTTCTTGTTCTTATGTTGAACCAACCTCAGATGGTGGATTAGATATTAAATCTAACAATTTAACTTGGGTTACTGTTGGAATGATTAGAAATGCTCTTATCACTGCTGGTATTACAGATGCAAAGGTAGTTGTATCTGCTCCTTTTAAAGTTTCTGGTACTGCTGCCCTTACAGGAGTTTTAAAAGGATTTGAAAATAGCTCTTCTGGTCAAAAAATTGATGAAGATAAAAAAGAAGCTGCAAATGAAGAAATAGTTGTTACTGGAGATTTAGGAGAAACTATTGGACAAGATGATGCTGCTAACTTAATGAATGATATTAAAACAGAAGTAATTAAAGAAAGTCCTAGTTCTGAAAAAGAACTTGATAAAATAATTGATAAATCTGTTGATAAATATAACTATGACTTATCTGATGAAGATATAGAAAAAATCAAATCTGTAATGAGTAAAATTAATGATTTGGATATAGACTATAAAAGTATAAAAGACCAACTTAATGAAGTTCAAGATAGTTTAAAAGATAAAATAAGTGCTGAAGAAGTAAAAGGATTTTTTGCTACAATAGGAAGTTTCTTCTCTAAGATTTGGAATTGGTTTGTTGGATTGTTCTCATCTGATGATTCTTCAAATTCACAGGAAACTGATACTCCTAGTGAAATAGAGTCTTCCACTCTAAATGAAGAATCAAATGATTCAAATAATGAACAAGTTTCTGATGACTCAAATTCTTCAAATATTGATAATTCAAAAACTAATAATGAATCTGAAAATAACCTTGAAGAAAACCATCCTGAGGAAGATAATACAAATTCAGAGGATGTTTCTTCATCTACAGTTGGCCAATAAAAAAATGTTAATTAGTTAATTAATTAAATATAAAACACTAACCAGCAAGAACAAATCCTTGCTGGTTTTTAATTTACTTTAAAATACAAGATGATGCTAAAATTCCACTGCCTATTAACCCTGTGTCATCACCAATTTCAGCTAGCTTTATATTAACTTTTGTTTGCTTAAATACTCTTTTTTCAACTTCACTTATAATATTTTCTAAATAACTTGAATTATTTAATATAACTGAACCACCAGTAACTATTATCTCTGGGTCAACTACAGATATTATGTTTGCTATAGCTTTAGATACATTAACTACCCATGTATCTAAAATAGATTTATATTCTTTATTTCCCTTTTTAGCCTCAGTAAATACCTCTTCAGTAGAAATTTTTTTATTATTTATCTTACTAGCAATTCTACTTATAGCAGTACCACTACATTGCCCCTCTAGTCCACCTTTATTTAATCCAGAATGGCTATATTCATCTTCATTTATTATCATATTACATATCTCTGCAGCCATGCTATTAAATCCATTTACAATTTCACCTTTGTAAATAAATCCACCACCAACTCCTGTTGATAATGTGATGTAATATACACTTTCTTTTCCTTTTCCTGCTCCAATTATTGCTTCACTATATGCAGCTACATTTGCATCATTATTTACTATAACTGGCTTTTTTAACTTTTCCTCAAAAAACTTTTTTATATTAAAATTTTCCCAGCTTTTTAAGTTAGGAGGATTAAGAATTATTCCTTCTTTAATATTTAATGGACCAGGACATCCAATTCCTATAGAAGCAAAATCATAATTACTCCATTTTTCATTTATACAATTAATTAAATTTAATAAATTCTTTTCTGGACCATCAAGAACATTATTTTTTATTTTTATTTTATCTACTATAACATAATCTTCATTTAATATAGCAGCTCTTAAGTTTGTACCACCAATATCTATTCCAATAAAATATTTCATATTTCTCACTTCCTTAAATGA
>ONGV01000305.1 GCA_900317445.1 uncultured Eubacteriales bacterium
CATAAAAATAATAAAATTTGAAGGAAAAAAAGTTGAACATGATGTTATACGTTCAGTTAATGTATTTTTAATAACCTATGTTATGATATTTGCCTTTTCAGTTTTATTTATATGTGTTGATGGATTAGATTTAACAACTAATTTTACTGCAGTTGCAGCAACCCTTAATAACATAGGTCCAGGCCTTGAATTAGTTGGCCCTACTCAAAACTTTAGTTTATTTTCAAACTTTTCAAAGTATATTCTTATGTTTGATATGCTTGCAGGAAGATTAGAATTATTTCCTATGCTTATACTATTTACACCAGCTACCTGGAGAAAATAAAAAAATCCCTTTTAAAAGGGATTTTTTTATTTATCTTTTAAAGCGCCAATTTTCACTCCTTCATTAACTATTGATAAAACAAGCTCCCATAATTCATTAGAAGTTTCCTTTATAACACTCATCCTTCCTAAAACCATAGATTTTGTAGTGCCATTTTCCTTCCAAGCTCTTCCACCAGTTGCAATATTATTTAAAATAGGCTGTATTCTATCAAGACATGCAGCATACCTACTTTCAATAGTCTTCATCTCTTCAAATTCATTCCATAAATCATAAATTATTTTAGCTTGATCTTTAGGAAGAATATTAAATATTCTATCAGCTGCTTTAAGCTCCCTTTCCCTTTTAGTTAAATTACCTTCCTTATCATAACAAAAAGTATCTCCTGCATCTATTTCAACTAAATCATGGATTATAACCATATTTATAACTCTTTCTATATTAACATCTTCTTTTATATATTCCTTTAATAAAGGAGCCATTAATGCTAAATGCCAAGAATGCTCTGCATCATTTTCAAATCTTTGAGATTTTGTAAGATAAGTTCTTCTCATAATTTCCTTAGCTTTATCCACTTCTACTATAAATTTAATTTGGTCAATCAATCTTTTCTCCATTTTAATATCACCTCAAGTTAATTTCTTTTTACGTTTAGTCATAAAAAATTATTTTTTCTTAAAAGATATATTACTTATCGTCTCTATCAAAGAATCGAAAAAAATGTTTTCTCATCAGTTTCTATATTATGAAGAAATACTTTTCCACTTTCATTTTCTCAGTAATTGTATCCTTTTCTAATGGTTTCCATGAAATATATTCCTCTTCATCCATTGTTCCAACATATAATCTTGAATCTACATCTTCATCATAAGATATTTGTGGATAAGTTCCATTAAAATCCCTCTACATATCATAAAATCTTTCAAAATACTGTTTCATTATTTCTTTCATTATAATATCTCCCACTCTAAAAACTCTTACATAATATCATCATAAATACTATCAGTATCTATTATTTTATAATACTTTTAAATATTATACAAACAGCTTATATGAAAATATTTACATTTTATCTATTTCTTAATTAAAATATATTTTGTTATGAAATATATTCTAACTATCTGTAGTTTAAAAGGAACATAGGTTTTGAGAACATAAGTTTGATTACTTAACAAAAATATGTTATATTATTATTATTAATATAGTGAGGTGTTCTTATGCTAGATATAAAAGATAAACAACTTGAAATATACAATTTTTTAAAAACATATACAGAAAATAAAGGCTATCCACCTTCTGTAAGAGAAATATGTGAAGCAGTAGGGCTAAGCTCTACCTCAACAGTTCATGGACATTTAAAAAGACTAGAAAGAAAAGGTCTTATAAAAAGAGACCCTTCAAAACCAAGAGCTTTAGAAATTGCAGAACTTAATCAAAGTAAAAAAGAAATGATAAACATTCCAATAGTAGGAAAAGTAACAGCAGGACTTCCTATTTTAGCAACAGAAAACATTGAAGATACTTTCCCTGTTCCTCTTGAATATGTAAAACATGATAGAGAACTTTTTATGCTTAGAGTAACTGGAGAAAGTATGAAAAAAGTAGGTATAAATAACAATGATTTAGCCATTATAGAAAAAAAAGAATCAGCAGAAAATGGAGATATAGTAGTTGCATTAATAGATAACGAAGCTACCATAAAAAGATTCTTTAAAGAAAATGGTCACTTTAGATTACAACCAGAAAATGATACAATGGACCCTATCATAGTAGAAAACTGTAGCATCTTAGGAAAGCTTGTAGGTATATACAGACAATATTAATATTAAAAAACAAGAGCTGTCAATCTTAAAAACAGCTCTTGTTTTTTAAACATATACAGCTAATATATCTTTGTTATCTAAAACTATCTTTTCTTTTTTATATTCTTTATTTTTATTAAAATTAAAAATTAATAAATACCCTTTGTTTTCTTCATTAATATTAAGATAATCAACTAATTGATTCAAGCCTTTTTCATGGTATTCTTCTCCATGCCAAATTTTAAGTTCTATAATATACTTGTTACTATTATAAGTTATTACAACATCTAATCTTTTTTCTTCAGATATTTGTACCTCTTTAAAAGCAAAACCTACTCCATTTATTATTGGAGTTAAAAATGCTAAAAATAACATTCTACCATGTGTTTCTAAAAAGTTTTCATTTTTAGAAGAATATTCTTCTTTCATAAATTTCTGAAATCTAAGAAGAATTTTTTCAACATTAAGACCATTACCATAAATAAAATCAGATTTAAAATTATATTTTTTCATTATATTATTATTTTCTAATAAGGATGAAAAATAATTATATAAAATTTGGGAAAATATTCTATTTGAAATAGCTACCATATTGTCTTCATTTTTAAAATATCCAAACATTAATCCTAAATTTATAGTAGGATTAAGCATATTAAAAGTATTTCTAGCTCCATTCATTATAATATCTAAAACATATTCTTTTAAATCACTATTATTTTCTATATTTTTTATTAAATCATCAAATAATGTATTTTTCTCATTTAATAATAATTTTACAGCCTTTATCATATTCTCTTCATTCCAAGAAGCTTTTAAATCTTCATCTATTATTTGACATAACCTGCTTACTAAAAAAGGATACCCACTTGTATAGAAATAAATAAAGTTTACTACTTTATCTATTTCTAATTCTATTTTCCTATCTCTTTTATACTCATTTAACATATTCTTTATACCATCTTTTGATAAACTCATATCAATATTAAATGGTACTGCTATATTCCAAGGGGAATTATATTTTCTTTCTTCATTTGGTCTTAATTTAATCTTTAAGTTTTTTATATCATAAACTCCAGCTAATATTACAGACTTAAATGTAATTCCTTCCCCTTCACTTCTTTGAAGATACTTATTTCTAAGCATACCAAGAAAACTTAAAAATAACTGATTATTACTACTTTTATCCACTTCATCTATTATAAGAATAACTTCTTTATTTAATCTTTTTATAAACTTAGATATTAACCTAGACAAACCTGGTAATGTAGAAACTTCTAGACTTAAATTTCTAAATATTTTATTTAAATCTTCATCTATAAAATCAAGCTTTTCATCAATTAAGTTTATAAACTCTTTTACAAATTTTTCTTCATCACTAAAGGCAATATCTCCAATACCTTCAAAACTTATACTAATAACTAAATAGTCCTTTAAAAGCTCCTTCTTTAAAGCAAAAAGTAATGTAGTTTTGCCATATTGTCTAGGTCTATTTATTATAAAATATTCATTATTTTCTACTAGCTTTTTAGCTTCCCTTACCTTATCAGAAATATCTACCATATATTGAATATTAGGATTACAAACTCCTGTGGTTCTAAATCTTTTCACCTTATGAAGCTCCCTTCAAAATAAATTTTATATTAAACAATACTAATATAAGCATATTAATAATTTATTTAAAAATATATTACTATAAAGCTAAAAAAAATACTACTATTAAATCCATTCTTTTGAATATATATTTATACTAAAAAATTGACTACTCATAAAATAAGTAGCCAATTTTTGTTACCAATTTGGTTCTTCAACTAAATTTACATTTGATAAATTTATTTTTAATTCACTATATATACTTGATACTGATATATCAGTAAAGTCTTTCTCTGAAAATAATTTATATTCATTATTTTCATCTAGTCTATATATCTTAACTTTCTTACTCATTGGAGAAACAATCCAATATTCTAACACTCCATATTCTGCATATAATTCAAATTTTTCCACTGTATCATCATCAGAATTGCTAGGTGATAATACCTCTACTATTATCTGTGGTATTCCTATAATTCCTCTATAAAATTCTTGCTTTTCATCACAATACACCATTAAATCAGGAACTACTTCAGCTTTCTTAGAAGTTAAGAGTTTTCTTAAATTCCTTTTATTATTTAGTATTTCATCTATATTGTCTTTAGTTAAGAATAATGCATATTCTTGCCTAGCTTTACATTTGCTATTTCTAAAATAATTTTTAAATTGTGAAGTTAATTCATCTAATGTATTCATATGATTTAGTCTTGGTCTAGGTGACATTAATCTTCTTCCATTTATCCATTCTTCTGTATTATAACCACTTATAAACTCCATACTAAAATCTCCTTAATTAATAGAATATAAATTTACTTAATTATATGTTTAAAGTTTATTAAAAACATATATTTTTGTTAGTCATACCATTATACCTTTTCCTTATTTTAAGATATTATTAAGTGCTATAAGAACTCCTATTTTAGCATGGTCAAAGGTTAATCCACCTTGAAGATATGCTATATAAGGTTCTCTAATTGGTGCATCTGCTGATAGTTCTATTGATGAACCTTGTATAAATGCTCCTGCAGCCATTATAACTTGGTCTTGGTATCCTGGCATGTCCCATGGCTCACATTCTACATAAGAATCTATTGGTGAACCATATTGTATTCCCTTACAGAATTTAATAAGCTTTTCTGGTTCTCCAAATTTAATTGCCTGAATTATATCGCTTCTTTTATCTGTATATTTAGGAAGTACTTCAAAACCTGCAATTTCCATTATTCTTGCACAGAAAATTGCCCCTTTAACAGCTTCCATAGCAACATGAGGTGCTAAGAATAATCCTTGAAAGAGGCTTCTTATAAGACCAAATGTAGCTCCACACTCTCCTCCTATTCCAGGAACAGTTAATCTAAATGCAGCTTGTTCTACTAAGTCTTTTTTACCTACTATATATCCACCAGATGGGGCAATTCCTCCCCCTATGTTTTTAATTAAAGAACCTGCAATTAAATCTGCTCCAACATCTGTTGGTTCTATTGTGTCTATAAATTCACCATAGCAATTATCTACAAAAACAAATACATCTTTTCTTAAATTTTTAACAAAGCTAATAGCTTCTCCTATTTCTGAAACAAGGAAAGCATTTCTCCAGCCATATCCTGTGCTTCTTTGAATATGTACAATTTTTATGCTTTCATCTTTTAGAGCTTCTTCTATTTTTTCAAAGTCAAACTTTCCATTTTCTTTTAAA
>ONGV01000198.1 GCA_900317445.1 uncultured Eubacteriales bacterium
AGTTTCTAATGTTATTTCCTTCTTATCTGTTATACCCTTGTCATATACATATTTACCAATACATCTTGTAGCATTACCACACATTTTTCCTTCTGAACCATCGGCATTAAACATTCTCATTCTAAAATCGGCTTTATCAGATGGTAAAATTAATACTATTCCATCTCCACCAACCCCAAAATGTCTATCACTTAGTTTTATAGATAATTCTTCTGGATTTTCAATTTCTTTTTCTAAGCAATTAAAATATATATAGTCATTACCTATACCATGCATTTTTGTAAATTTCATAGACTACACCTCGTAATAATTAATTATTTTTTCTGCTAGCTCTCTTTTACTAACTCTAGTGTCCATTGCTTCTTTTTCAAGATATTTATGTGCCTCTTCTTCTGTCATATTCCTATATTGAATTAAAATACATTTTGCTCTGTTTACTACTCTTATATCGTCAACCTTTTTCATAAGTTTATCTTGCTGAGTTTTCATAGCATTTACTCTTCTTAAAGAAGTAAAGACAAATCTTACTCCTTGATAAAAAATTGATTTACTAAAAGGCTTTGGAATTACAAATACTCCATATTGCTCTAGCTTTGCCCCTATCATATCTGCATTTTCAGATTTAGTAATTAAAATAACTCCAGTAATTCCTTGTTGTGTTATTTTAATAGCTAATTCACTCCCAAATTCATCAATCAGAGGAGTATCTATTATTATAAGACTATATTCATCATGTAGTAATCTTCTTCTTGCAGATGCTCCATTTGATTCAGCATCAATATTATTATACCCTATATCTTTCAAATATTCAGCGAAAACCTTTGTCCCCTTTATAGAGCTACATACAAGTAATATCTTATCCATTTAGCACCCCCTGAAGACATGTTAAAGTTTATAGAAATAATTTGTAATTTCCCATTCACTTATATCATCTTCAGCTTTGCAGTTATCCTTATAATCCGCCCATTCTTTTTTCTTAGCCTTTATAAACTTATAAAATAGAAAATCACCTAAAATATTTCTTACGAAACTACTTTTCTCCATCTCTTCTATAGCTTCTAGTAAATTTTCTGGAAGCTTTTCATACTTTTCTAGTTCCCTTTCATCTAACTTATATAAGTTAACATCAGTTGCTTTAGGAAGAACTTTTTTCTTTCTTATACCTTCCATTCCAGCCTGTAATAAAACTGTAAAAGCTAAATATGGATTACATGTACAGTCTGCACTTCTTAATTCCATCCTACTATATTCTCCTTTAGATGCAGGTATTCTTATAAGTTGAGACCTATTTTTGTGTGACCATGTTACATATTTTGGTGCTTCATGACTTCCAAATCTCTTATAAGAATTTACTGTAGGATTTAATATTGCTGTTATTTCTTTAAGTCTATCTAATATTCCAGCTATAAAGCTTTCAGCTTCTTGTGAATGTCCATTTTCTGTTTTAAATAAATTTTTACCATCCTTTGCAATAGATAAATTTATATGAAATCCTGAACCGCTTTCATTTTTTAGTGGCTTTGGTAAGAAACTTGCATATAATCCATTTAAATTAGCAATTGTCTTTATTGCTATTTTAGTAGTTATAAAGTTATCAGCTGAAATTAATCCAGTATCATGTCTAAAATCTATTTCATTTTGACCAGGACCTGATTCATGATGTGAACTTTCTAATACAAGTCCCATTTGTTCTAATGTAAGACATACTTCTCTTCTTACATTTTCTCCTTTATCAACAGGTGCTACATCAAAATAACCTGCTTTATCATGAGGAATAAGAAGTGGTTCACCTGATTCATCTGTTTTAAATAAATAGAATTCACACTCTGGACCTACTTTTGCAGTATAACCCATTCTCCATAATTCTTCTATTGTCTTACTTAATATTATTCTAGAATCTCCTTCAAATGGTTCTCCATTAGGTTTTTTTATAGTACAGTAAAAACGTGCAACCTTTTCCTGTTGAGGTCTCCATGGTAAAATACTTAATGTTGATGGGTCTGGAAATAAAAATAAATCTGACTCTTCAATATTTAAAAATCCATCAATAGATGAAGCATCAAAACTTATACCTGTTAAAAATGCTTTTTTTAACTGTGATGACATTATTGAAATATTTTTTATATTTCCAAATATGTCACAAAACTGTAGTCTTATAAATTTAATATCATTTTCTTCTACGAAATCTAAAATCTCAGTTATTGCCTGATCCACTATAAATTCCTCCTATTTATAATATATTTATTAAAATTATTTTATAGTGACTTTTATTTAGATGAGATTTTAAAATATTTACTATTTAATATTTCATCAAAGTTTACTTTAAACTCCTCTGAAAACTCCTTTAAATATTTCTCTATTTCCAGTCCATTTTCAAGTTCTTCACACATAGCATCATTAAAGAGTTCTTTTGGTTTCCTTTTACTTCTTATATAAATATCTCCCCCACTTATCTCTGATGCACAATACTTTCCCACTGGACATTCATCATTATTAAGTCCTAAAACAATAATTTTTCCGTCCCTTTGAGATTCTCCAAGAAAATCTCCAACACTTCCTCCTATAACAATAACAGAAGTAGCGTCTTTCTCTTGTGTCATATGTATTCCAACCCTATATCCGGCATTTCCTAAAACAAGTATTTTTCCTCCTTGCATAGAATAGCCAACTGCATCACCGCAATTTCCCTCCACTATTATTTTACCACTCTTCATACTATCTCCAATAGCATCTTCGCAATTTCCATGAAGAGAAATTTCTGTTTCTTCTAATTCTTTTCCTGCTTTACTTCCTAGATTTCCTTTTATAATTAGCTTTTTGTTTTTTATCTTGTTTCCAATATATCTTTTCCCATCTAAATTTTCTAAAATGATTTCTTCTTTATCTAAATTTTTTATCATTTCATTTATTTCTATATAACCTAAATTTTTTCCATCTATAATCAATTTACTCCCTCCAAGCTTAACAAAAATACATTGCCTCTTAAGGTTTTTATTGATATATCTGTTAATTAAAAAGTTATTATAGATAGGTATTTTTATAAAAACAAAAAAAGGCATATTAATAAAAGTGTATTAAATTTTATACACCAAAATTAAGAACGCCTTTGTCCTACATAACATTTTAATTTATATAAATTTTTTTGTCAATATTTTAAATTTAGTCTTGATTTTTTTAATTTATGAGTTTATAATGACAACATAAACAGCAAAGGCGCTGTAGGAAATAGTCCTACAGCGCCTTTTTTTATGAAAATACCAAAATTAAAGGAGAGATTTGATTATGAGTACTAACGTTACTAGCGTACCAGAAATCTTTGGTAGTATGGTCTTTAACGACAAAGTTATGAAAGAGAGACTACCAAAACAAGTTTATAAAGATTTAACTGCTACTATTAAAAGTGGTAAAAAACTTACTATAGAAGTTGCTAATGTGGTTGCTAACTCAATGAAGGATTGGGCTATAGAAAAGGGAGCTACTCACTTCACTCACTGGTTCCAACCAATGACAGGAATAACTGCTGAAAAACATGATAGTTTTATTTCACCTAAAGATGATGGAACAGTTATAATGGAATTCTCTGGTAAAGAACTTATTAAAGGTGAACCAGATGCTTCAAGTTTCCCATCAGGTGGATTAAGAGCAACTTTCGAAGCTAGAGGATATACAGCTTGGGACCCTACTTCTTATGCATTTATAAAAGAAGGTACATTATGTATTCCAACTGTTTTTTATTCATACTCTGGTGAAGTTCTTGATAAAAAGACTCCATTATTACGTTCAATGGAAGCATTAGATGTTCAAGCATTAAGAATATTAAAATTATTTGGACATGATGAAGTTAAAAAAGTTATAACAACTGTTGGTCCTGAACAAGAATACTTCTTAGTTGACCAAAAGTTATATGAAGAAAGATTAGACCTTAAATTAACAGGAAGAACTCTTATTGGTGCAATGCCTCCTAAGGGACAAGAAATGGACGACCACTACTTTGGAAGCATAAAGCCAAGAGTTGCAGCATATATGAAAGAATTAGATGATGAATTATGGAAACTTGGAATTCTTTCTAAAACTGAACATAATGAAGTTGCTCCTGCTCAACATGAAATGGCTCCAATTTTTGGAACTACAAATGTTGCTACAGACCATAACCAATTAACAATGGAAATAATGAAGAGAGTTGCTAAGAAAAATGGATTAGCTTGTCTTCTACATGAAAAACCATTTAAAGGTATCAATGGTTCAGGAAAACATAATAACTGGTCAATTTCTACTGATACAGGAAAGAACCTTTTAGAACCAGGAGATTCTCCAGCAGAAAATGCTCAATTCTTAACATTCTTATGTGCAGTTATTAAAGCTGTTGATAAATATCAAGATTTATTAAGAATATCTGTTGCAAATGCTGGTAATGACCATCGTTTAGGAGCTAATGAAGCACCTCCTGCAATAGTTTCTATGTTCCTTGGAGATGAACTTACTGATATATTAAAATCAATAGAAGATAGTTCAGAATATGTTGCTAAAGGAAAGACTACTATAGAATTAGGAGTTCATACTTTACCAAGTTTCCCAAGTGATACAACTGATAGAAACAGAACATCTCCATTTGCATTCACTGGAAACAAATTTGAATTTAGAATGCTTGGTTCAACATTCTCAGTAGCAGGACCAAACATAACTCTTAACACTATAGTTGCTGATGCTTTAAAGGATTTTGCTGATGAATTAGAAGCAAGCACAGAAGACTTTAATGTTGCTCTTAATAAGTTAATAGTTAAGACTTTAAAAGAACATAATAAGATAATATTTAATGGAAATAACTACTCTGATGAATGGATTGTTGAAGCTGAAAAGAGAGGTTTATTAAATCTTAAGACTACTGTTGATGCTCTTCCTCATTTTGTTGATCCAAAGAATGTTGAAGTATTCACAAAGCATCATGTATTTACTGAATGTGAAATGAGATCAAGACTTGAAATATTATTAGAAGAATATGCTAAGACAATTAACATAGAAGCATTAACAATGTCTCAAATGATTCATAAAGACATTTTACCTGCAGTACTTTCATTTATGAAGGATTTAAGTGATACAGTTGTTTCTAAGAAAGCTGCTGGTATATCTGTATTTGGATATGAAACTGGAGTATTAAATAAAGCTTCTGCTTTAGAAGATACTTTATATGAAGATGTTAATAAATTAGATGAATTATTAACTAAAACTGATGAATATGAAGATAGCGAATCTTTAGCTAGATTCTATCAAGCTGATATAGTAGCTCAAATGGATAAGGTTAGAGAATCTGCTGATGCTTTAGAATTATTAGTTGGAAAGAAATATTGGCCAATTCCAACATATTCAGATCTTTTATATAAAGATACACCTCAAATGCCATACGGAGAATATAAATAAAAAATATAATTTAAGTAAAACACCACAACTTTTAATAACAAAAGGCTGTACACCAAAAAATATGTACAGCCTTTTAAATATACTTAACTAAACAAATTCAATTAAATCTTTTCCTAATTTTTTTATTCTTGCAAGAGAATATATATCATATCCCTTTTCTTCTAGCATTGCTCTTCCTGGTTGGAATGATTTTTCTATAACTATTCCTATTCCACATACCTTTGCTCCTGCTTCTTCAACAAGTCTTATTGCACCAAGGGCTGCTTCTCCATTAGCTAAAAAATCATCAATTATAATTATATTATCATCTTTATTTATAAACTTCTTTGAAAGTGTAAGTTCATAATCAGAGTTTTTAGTAAATGAATGTACTGTTGTTTGATAAACCTCTCCATTTAATATTTTAGAGGTTTGCTTTTTTAAAGTAACCATAGGAAGATTCATTTGAAGTGCTGTCATTACAGTTGGAGCAATTCCTGAACTTTCTATTGTAAAAATCTTTGTTGCACCCTTATCTTGAAAGTATTCCTTAAAGGATGTTCCTATTTCATACATAAGTTTAGAATCTACTCCATGATTTAAAAATGAATCTACTTTAAGAACATTTTCACCAAGTGCTTGTCCTTCTTCTAAAATTCTTTTACATAATTTTTCCATTTCGCTTTCCTTCTTTCCTATTTTTCTTCTTTTAATATCTTATTTAATATAAGTGCTGTTATAGTTCCAGTTGATATTCCTGATGAAAATATCATATTTAATCCTTGTGGAAGGTTAGAAACAAAATCTGGTCTAAATGTTACTCCAAGACCTAGTCCAACTGAAGCTGCTATTATTAATAGATTTCTATTATTTATATGTACTGTACTTAATGTTTTTATACCTGCTGCTGCTATTGTTCCAAACATAACAATTCCAACACCTCCAAGCACTGGTTGAGGAATTGTATTTATTAATGCTGCAAATTTAGGGAAAAATCCTAGTATTATTAAAATAATACCAGCCATTATAGCTACGGCTCTACTAGCATTTTTAGTAAGAGGAATAAGGCCTACATTTTGGCTAAATGTTGTATTTGGAAATGTTCCTACAGCTCCTGCTATTGAACTTCCTATTCCATCTGCAAAAACTCCCCTACCTATAATCTTGTCATCTGCCTTTATTTTTGATACTTGGCATATTGTTGTTAAGCACCCAACAGTTTCTATGGTAGTTACTATATAGGCAGGAATAAATGCAAGAACATATTTTATATTAAAGTCTACTCCATATGCAAAGATATTTGGAAGAGCAAACCATTTTGCTTCCTTAACAATAGTAAAATCTACTTTTCCAAGTGGTATACAAATTATATATCCAATAACCATTCCTATAAGCACTGAAGCACTGCTTACAATGCCTTTTGCATATCTGTTTAGTAAAAGAGTTATTATTAATACAAAAATTGAAATTCCAACATTCATAAGGCTGCCATAATCAGATGCACCACTTCCACCAGCTGCCCAATCCATAGAAACAGGAATTAATGTTAATCCTATTAAACATACAACAGTTCCAGTAACTAATGGTGGAAAAAGCTTCATAAGTGGTTTTATAAAGAAGCTTAAAATAATTTCAACTATTGAACCAAGTATTGCTGCTCCTACTATTCCAGGCATTCCTGCAATAGAGCCAACTGTTATTGAAGGTGAGACAAATGTAAAGTCTGTTCCCATTATACATGGCACTCTTGCCCCTACTTTTCCTATTCCTTTAGATTGTATTACAGTTGCTATTCCAGCTGCTAAAATACAAGCACTCATAACTGTAGTTGACATTGCTGTGTTAAATCCTAATGCATTAGAAATAACAAGTGGTACTGCAATTATTCCTCCAAAGGCTGCAAATATGTTTTGAAAACCTAAAAGTATTTGTGTCATGATATTAGGCTTATCATCAATTCCATACAGCAGTTCATCATCTTTTAAAATTTCTTTTGTTTCTTCCATCATTACCTCCTACATAAAAAAACACCTCAAAATAAATTTGAGGTGCAAATAACTTAGAATTTATTATTCTAAAACACTCACCTCGTAGTTTGCCATTTTAAGGTTAGCAAGTAGATACTCTTAGACCATATTTCTAAGTATATACGAGTTTTTTCTGTTGTTCCTTGAAAGTATAACATATAAAAAGTGCTTTAGTATAGTTATTATTTAATTTCCTTTAAAAATCTTTCTATTCTTTTTAATGCTTCTATTATATTTTCCATTGATGAAGCATAACAAGCCCTTACAAAGCCTTCACCACATTCGCCAAAAGCATTTCCTGGAACTACAAGAACTTTTTCATTAATTAAAAGTTTTTCACAAAATTCATCTGAAGTAAGACCTGTAGATTTAATAGAAGGAAATACATAAAATGCTCCTAATGGCTCAAAACATTCTAATCCTAATTTTCTAAATCCATCTACTAATACTCTTCTTCTTCTGTTATATTCTCTTACCATCTTATTAACACTATCATCTCCACTTTTTAATGCTTCTATTGCAGCATATTGAGCAGTTGTAGGTGAACACATTATAGCATATTGATGTATCTTTTTCATTTGTTTTATTAATTCTTTATTTCCACATAAATATCCAAGTCTCCATCCTGTCATTGCATATGCTTTTGAAAATCCATTTATAACTAGTGTCTTGTCCTTTATTTCTGGAAAACTTGCTATAGATACATGTGGTTTATCATAAGAAAGTTCTGCATAAATTTCATCAGAAATTACAATTACATCTTTTTTTGCTAAAACTTCAACTATTGGCTTTAATTCTTCTCTAGTCATTATTGCCCCTGTTGGATTATTAGGAAATGGTATTATAACAACCTTTGTTTTTTCTGTAATTGCTTCTTCTAATTCTTTTGCTGTAAGCTTAAAATCATTTTCTGCTTTAAGGTTTAATACCTTTGGAGTTGCTCCTGTAAATGCAGTACAACCTTTATAAGCTACAAAGCTAGGTTCTGGAACAAGAACTTCATCGCCAGGACCTACTAAAGCTCTTAGTGCTATATCTATTCCTTCACTTCCTCCAACAGTTACTATTATTTCATCATCTGGAGAATATTCTAAATCAAATTTTCTATATAAATATTTTGAGATTTCTTTTCTTAATTCTATAAATCCAGCATTAGAAGAATAATGAGTATGTCCTTTTTCTAATGAATATATTCCTGCTTCACGCACATTCCAAGGGGTAACAAAATCTGGTTCACCTACTCCAAGAGAAATAACATCATCCATTTCATTTATTATATCAAAATACTTTCTTATTCCTGATGGAGGCATGTTTTTCACTTCTGGTCTTATCATATCTTCAATTATCATATAAATATCTCCTCCCTATCATCAAATTTTTCTTCTTTAAATATAGTTCCATGGTCTTTATATTTTTTTAATACAAAATGAGTTGCTGTTCCTGAAACATATTCTTGACAAGCTAATTTATTTGC
>ONGV01000342.1 GCA_900317445.1 uncultured Eubacteriales bacterium
ACAAAATTAAGTATTCGTAAACATAAAACACATCGTAATTATGAGCAAGACAATTTATTTAATTGCGGCATTGATGGCCATTGTCGCGTTGTCGGCGCGGGCGCAGGTTGACAACTATACCGTAAACGGCGATATGACGTTGTTGGCGGAAGAAATGGCAAAGGAAGATATTAGCATTGACAGTTGCTATCTGGCTGATTTCGTAAGCAAAGAGCCAATCACGAAGAAGTTCGCTATGCAGGGCAATAATGTTGCCATCAGTGGCAGGGTCGAAACGCCGATGATGGCAGTTTTGGCGTTGGAGATGAAGATTCCATACGGTGTCAGCACTCAGCACGTGCCGCTTATCCTTGAAGCGGGCAATATCACAATCACCTTGAAAAGTTGGATGGAGAGTGTGGCGGGAGGCACACCGCTCAATGATACACTGTTTGCCGCAATTGCTGCAATTGGCAAGTCGCAGGAGTCTGGCGACTTGGAGCAGGCGCGTAGATTGATCAAGGATTACATTATTAGACATCGTGACGACATTACCGCCGCAATGATGCTTACGGCGTATCCTCATTCCACCGTAGCTGATGCGAAGGAGGCTTTGGCACTTGTAGAGCAATGCGGCGAAACCGTCCGTCGCCAGCCGTTGACCATTCATTACGTCGGAAGGCTCAACGCACTGTTGGCACGCCCGCAGGAGGGCGACAGGTTCAAGGATTTTGCAGTGGACAATGACGGAAAGACCATACGCCTGAGCGATTATGTGGGGCGTGGCAAATATGTCCTTGTTGACTTTTGGGCTTCGTGGTGCGCTCCCTGCCGCGCCGAAATCCCCAACATCATCGCCGCTCACAATAAGTATAAGGATCGCAATTTCACCGCTCTTGGCATTGCTGTCAACGACAAGCCCGAAAATACGCGCATTGCTATGGAACGCACTTCTGTCAATTATCCGCAGATTCTCAATACTGAATCGATAGCCACCGAACTCTATGGTATTGACGCCATCCCCGAAATTATTCTCTTTGCACCCGACGGCACCATTGTTGCCCGTGGATTGCGCGGCGCAGAGATTGATGAGGTGCTTTCGGAAATTTTTAATTAATCGCTGCTAATGCCGACCGCATTGTAGAGACGCGATTAATCGCGTCTCTACGGCTAATTAGATGATGTGCTTTGTGCAGTGCAAAAATTATTCGCCATTAATTTTCTGCCATAAATTCTTAATACAATAATTGGTTTCTATTGTAAACTTATCATTCGGTTTTTCGACAAGACATTCTTCCGCCAGCGGCTTTATTTCTACCATAATCTCTTTTGCTGAATTAGTTTTATTGGTGATGAAATAAAGTTTTGCAAGACCGTATTTCCATTTTCCCCATCTAATTAAGAATAATTTACGATTAACATCCAATAATGTTTCTTCTATTGTAATTGCTTTATTATAATTTGTTTCCGCAGACTCGTAATCTTTTAATTTGTCTCGCTGCAAATTTGCAAGATTATAATATGTTAATGCTAAATTGTCTTGATATACAGGGCTATTAGACAATCTTTCTTGGATGTATAGTGATTTTTTGTAATTGTTTTCCGCTGATTTATAGTCGTTGAAATGGTCACTTTGCAAAATAGCAAGATTGCCGTAAGATGCTGCTAACCAAAGCTGATATTCAGGATTATTTTTTGATAACTTTTCTCTTATTTCTATTGATTTTATGTAGTTAGTTTCTGCTGATTCGTAGTCGTTTAAATTGGTCATTTGTAAATTGGCAAGATTGTAATATACTCTTGCCAAGTCATCCTGATATTCAGGGTTATTTTCGGGTAACCTCTCCCTTATTTCGATTGCATTGTTGTAATTAATTGTTGCTGATTTATAGTCGCTCATTTTGTCTAGTTGTAAGGTAGCAAGATTGTTGTATGTCGATGCCAGAGTGTTCTGATATATATAATTATCTTTGGGTAGTTGTTCTCCTATTTTTATTGATTCCTTGTGATTGTTTTCTGCTGATTTGTAGTCGTTTGTGAGATTTGTTTGTATAAGAGCAAGATTTGTATATCCGATTGCCAGTTCATTCTTATAATCAGAGTTATTTGGATATTTTTCTACTTTGTCAGAAAAAAATAAAATATATTTTTCGTATAATTTTTTTGCATAATCTGTTTTCCAAGTTTTGTAAAATTTGATGCCTACACTATTTTGCAAACCGTACAACTTTTCTGGTACTATGTTGTATTTGCACATACTATTTCCAATGCAATCGGCGTATGGGATGAAGTCGTAATAACCATATTGTATGATTGTGTAAATATTTCGTAGATACACAAAATAATCTTGTTCGGCAATTTTAATCTGTTCCTGCAAGGATTCCGCCAACAAGCCGTGAAGTTTGTAAGCGTAACTACCATCTTCTAAACTTTTAACCGTAAAAATTGAACGGTCAGCCAGTTCGCTAAGAGTGTCTGCCAATATGTCGTCGGATTCAATAACGCCTTGCAATAGTTCCTTAATTACAAAATAAGGAATAAAATCCGCAGGCCACAATACAAAATGGCGCAGAAGCTCTTGTTCGTTATGGT